>NZ_JBHFKZ010000050.1:0-38883 GCF_042879375.1 Photorhabdus sp. RM323S | reverse complement strand
TTTTTCATAAACTGGAAGGCCTTTTCTTATCGGGTCATTATATTCCACCTTCACGTTCACTGGTATTAGGCAGCAGGATCACAGCAAAGAATAATATCAGCCTGATAAGTGGCGGTGATATTAACGGGAAAGCCGTTCAGATACAGGCTAGCGGCAATACATTATTATCCGCTGGAAGAAATATTACATTACCTGCCCTGGCTTATTCTGCAATTAACCAGGCTAATGATAACAACAAGGATGACCGACATATTATTGCCCAAGTCCGGGGTGATAAAAAACTGACGATGGCAGCAAATGGCGCTATCACCACTGCGGGGACTCAATTGACTTCTGACGGTGATGTCACGCTCTCCTCCGGCGGTAATCTGCGTTTTGAATCGGTGCAAAATCACATCTACCGGGAAAACGGCAGGGAATTCACCAAATCAGTGAGCCAGCAAGGCACCGAATTGACCAGTGGCGGCATACTCACGCTTATCTCAAACGGCAGTATCCTTTTCCAGACCACTAAACTGGCGGCCAAAGGGGCAATGGATGTCGCGGCACAAGGCGGCTACCTGTACGCTCAGGCGATGGAAGAGTCCAGCCACTATGAGAAAACAGAGACCAAACGCCGGTGGTATGGCAGAAAGAAAACCACCACACGCACCCGTCATGATGTCACGAACAAAGTCACTGAATTTACCGCCGGCGGTGATATTAACCTGTTAAGCCGGGATGACAGCACCTATGAAGCCAGCAAAATCACCACCAATCAACATGCTAAACTGACCAGTACGCACGGTCAGGTTAATTTCAAAGCGGTAAAAAACAGCACTTTTGCGCAAACGATTACCCATTCCAAAGGCTTTTATATCACGCAGACAGATAAAGGTTACACCGAAAATACCTGGGTGCTTCCTGCTATTCATCTCGGTGGAAAACTCACCGTCGAAGCCGCTAACGGGGTCAGCGCGGATATCAAAGCCCAAAAGGTTCAGTCATTACAGGCTGTCATCTCCGTGCTCGGTAATACCCCGGAAACCGCCTGGCTGAAAGGACTGAGTGAACGTCAGGATGTGCAATGGAGCTTAGTCAACGATGCATATGACAGCTGGGATTATAAAAGCCAGCACCTGAATCCGGTGGTTTCGGCGGTGATAGCGATTGCCGTGGCTACCGTGACGGCAGGTGCAGGCATAACGGCTTCTGTGGCTGGTTCAGCGGCGACGGCTGCGGGGGCAACCGCCAGCACCGCGGCTACTGTGGGATCAATGGCTTACGGTGCGACAGCTTCCGGCATGGCGGCGCTGGCCTCTCAGGCGGCGGTCACTCTGGTGGATAATCAGGGTGACCTGTCCAAAACCTTAAAGGCCATGGGCAGCAGCGATACGGTTAAATCCATCTTCACATCCATGGCAATGGGCGGCGCACTGGCGGGTTTTGACACGGTGATGGGATGGGATAACGCGGCGAATGGCGCAAAACTGGATCCATCAAAGGCAACATTACCTTCCCTGAGCAACGGCGACTGGAGCAAAGTGGCTCAACGGGTTGCGGGCCAGTCCATTATCGGTGCCAGTCTGGGGACAACGATTAATGGCGGCAGTTTTAAAGACAATTTCACTGCGGCTTTGCTGTCTAATATTGGTAGCCAGATGAATGCGGAAGGGGCCAATCTGATTGGCAATAACGGCCAAATTCTTGGTGTGCCGGGTAAAGCGATTAGCCATGCTGCGGTATCCGCTCTGGCCGCCGAGATAGGTGGAGGCAATGCCAAAGGGGCTGCGGCGGGTGCGTTGGCAGCAGAACTGGCGGCAATCACGCTGGATAAAACGTTCAGCGACCCAATGAGCATTCAGGCTGGCGGTAAAATTATCGGCGGCGTGGCTGGTGCGATTGTAACTCATAGCGCAGAAGGTGCTAACAGTGGTGCTAATGCTGGGGAAATAGTTATTGTCTATAATTCTCTGGCACACCTTCTGTCCGCAGCAGAGAAAGAAAGACGGGGTACAATCAAAGCTTACGAGGAGAAAAAGAGAGCCTTTTGTCAGCAGTCACCGGAGGCGTGTAAGCAAGCCGGAGAGATTATCAGCTTTGGTACTGACTTCGTGCCGGTTATCGGGGATATTAAAGGTTTTGTAGAGGCTGAGAGCGCATTAGATTATCTGGTAGCCGCGATAGCCATTATTCCCGGTGCAAGTGATGCCGCAGGGAAGACGATTAAAGCGGCAGAGAAAGCACTAAAGAATGGGGATGTTGGAAAAGCGTCTAAACTGATTAATAAAGTCAGTGATGAAATCTCTGCATATAACTCGGCAACTTATCCAAAATTGAAACATAACTTGGCAAAACAAAATTTGCACAACATTGCTTCGCAGGATTCAAGGCTAGCAGCTGCGATTAAAGGGGACAATGGTAAGGTTAACTTTGGTATAGGAAATGGAAGTCGTGAAGAAGCTGATCGGTTGGGTAAAATTTGGGTTGGTGATGGTGCGAGGCCAATCAGTGATGGAACTGGATTAGTTAGTGCTGATGGTACTCGTATATATCGTTTCCCGACAGAGAAGAAAAATAGCAAGCATGCCTCAACAGGAACTCAAGCTAATTTTGAAACCTTTAAAATAAACCCATCTACAAGCGATAAAATTAAGATAGGAAACGGTCATTTGGATATCCAATAGGATGAATTTTTATGAAAGCGGAACTAAAAAGCATATCTAGTGATGATTATGATCTAGATTCATATTTTCCTGATAACGAAGATGAATTCTTATTAAGAGTCATATTGCGCATTGGAGAAAAAGATAGTGAAGGGGCAGATAATTTTGATTTATTTATCTGCACTCCAGATTGGCTATTAAAACATCACTGGACCCCAGAATTAATCAGGCATATGTTACTTATACGAAAATATGATCTGGCTGAAATCACCAAAACCATAACAGATTATATAGATAAGTGTGAATGTAAAGACTGGGAGGAAATAGCTGAAAAGCTCTCCCGTGTCTTTGCCTGGGAATATGAGGATTACCAAAGCTGATATTGATAGCCCCAGCCCTATACTTGCCTCTCAATTCAATCTCTTGGTTACGAGGCAGAATTTGGCTGGGGTTTCTTTATCCTCTGGTTACTACTTACCTACTCAGCAAAAATTGGTCACAAATCTGGCGTCGCTAACAGTAGTGCTATTACCGAGGAAATCGTTATTGTCTATAATTCGCTGGCACACCTTCTGTCTGCGGCTGAGAAAGAAAGACGGGGTACAATCAAAGCTTACGAGGAGAAAAAGAGAGCCTTTTGTCAGCAGTCACCGCAGGCGTGTAAGCAAGCCGGAGAGATTATCAGCTTTGGTACTGACTTCGTGCCGGTTATCGGGGATATTAAAGGTTTTGTAGAGGCTGAGAGCGCATTAGATTATCTGGTAGCCGCGATAGCCATTATTCCCGGTGCAGGTGATGCCGCAGGGAAGACGATTAAAGCGGCAGAGAAAGCGTTAGTTAAAAGTGATGTAGCAGAAGCTTCCAGACTGATTAATAAGGCCAGTGATGAAGTTAATACAGCGAAATATTTTGGGCAGGAAAGAAAATACTGGTCAGCTAATCCAATTGAATTTCAAGGGAATAAGGTTTATCAGAGAAATGATATATTCGATCTAAAATATATTGACCCAAAATCAGGAAAAACGAACGTAGAGCTAATGTCGTCTGGTCGCGCACCAATCGGTACAGATGGTAAACCAGTGAATCTTCACCACATGTTACAGAAACAAGATGGCGCAACTGCAGAAATCACACAGTCTTTTCATAAAGAAAATCATGGAGTTATACATATTAATGATAATAGTATTCCTTCAGGCATAAATAGAGCAGAATTTAACAAATGGCGCATTAGCTATTGGAAAGACAGGGCCAAAAGCTATAAATAGGTGAAAAAAATGAACAATGATTTAGATAAAGTTATTGATCAGATAAAACTTCTATCTGGTGGAGAAAAAAACAATATAGACCTTCCAGACGATGAGTTACTAACAAAATATGAACATGATATTGGTTTCACTTTTCCAGCTGATTATAAAAAAGTCTTAAAGGAAATAGGAAATGTTTTCTATGGAACCATAGAATTATTGTCAGTAACTAAAGATAAAAAAAATTATGGGGAGCTGTCTCAATCTCTTGATGATGCAAGAAAGTTAGGGGTACCTAAAGACTGGTTGCCTATTTGTGAAGATAACGGAAACTATTACTGTCTGCTTGCTGATGGTCAAGTTAGATACTGGTCCCATGATGGCTATAGTGACGAGATGTGGTCAGATATCACCGATTGGATCCAACAAGTATGGATAAATAGTTATTAATAAATACTCACCCCAGCTACAACTGGGGTTTCTTTAATGCGCTGGTTACTACTTTATCAGTAAAAATTATTAAAAAAACCGGCAGCAATCACGCTGGATAAAACGTTCAGCGACCCCATGAGCATTCAGGCTGGCGGTAAAATTATCGGCGGCGTTGCTGGTGCGATTGCAACTAATAGCGCAGAAGGTGCTAACAGTGGTGCTAGTGCCGGTGAAATCGTGATCCTCTTCAATCACCTGCATTCCATGCATGTTTACAATCTGACCAGAGAACTTCAAAAAGCCAATAAGCAAGGTGCCTCTACCGAAGCCATCTGGAACAAATACGGAGAACTCAGCGCTGCACAACGGGCAGAAATGTTGTCTGACTGTGCCGGGAGCGGTGGATTATGTACGCTAACCTACCAAGCTGAAATGGAAGGGGGAATAAAAACAGCCGATGCCGTTAGTGGCCTGAGATGGATGTTCGGCTTGTCGGAAGAAGATGCTCATCGTCTCAGCCAGTTTGTGACGACAGAAAACCAGAACGATTTAGGACTGTTATATAACGCCCTGACCGCCTAGGAAAAAGGTGCACTGATAGCCAAAGAAGAGGTAGAATCTGCCGGTATTGGTGGTAAAGTTCCGGTTGCTTCGATTGTTGGGAAGTATTCATCGACGACGTTATCCTTCGCTTATTTTACATTTACCTGTCCTGCCATAACCATTTAAAAGCACAAAAACAGATGTATTAAAGATTTTATATAAAAGACGGATTTAACTATAAGTACAGTTTTCTAGATGACATTAACCATTAACAGAAAACTTAAAATAAATCAGCGAGAAAAAGAATATTATCTGAAAAAACATAATGGGGTATCTTTATACTACCAAGCTATTTACGAGTTTATTTATGAAGATAAAACAAAGGATGGTAACTTATAAAAGCTGATCAGAATTGCCAGTAAAACAGCTTCAATAAAGATAAAGCGAATATGGTTAACATTGATTAAACGTAAAAAACAATATACCATGATGATTAAACTTAATAAAAAACAAGTGTTAAAAACAGTAAAAACAACGGATAAAACTTTATTACACCAATTAAAACCAGAGGTTAAAAACCTACTCATCATAAATCTATCAGTGAAAACGAGGAAAATCATTATATTTATTAATGCTTATATACCCTGCAAAAAGACACATAAGAATATATAATGGGTTATTCAGACAATATATTTAAAAAAGAGCCGGATTTAATCACGCTTTCAATCTTAAAATTGATTATTTATCAAAAGGTTATATAATTATTCGTAAAAAATAAGAATAACAAAATCCTAAAATAAATGATTTAATCGAATCCGCCTTGCATTTATTGTGTGAATCCGTCCACTTTAAAAATCCTTAATAAATTATTTTTACTTTTAATGATTAAAGTTTTCACCTGTTTTTTTCATGATGTGCTTGCCATTTTTTTCAGATTTTAAAACCACGCTGACAGACAAAACAATAGCTTTTCTTAACGGCTATTTTATCACTTTCAGATAAAGCATATTTAATCTTACCTTACTAAATACTCAGCAGTGATAGTCGAGGTGCTAAAAGGTCAGCAATCTGAGATACAGAGCAATGCTGTGTTTGCTAATTTCATATGTTATCCTACAGTTATTCACTAACTCACACTGAATAATACCCATGTTTGCCAAGTTACTGCGTTCTGCTTTTTTGGGATTACTTGTAGCTGTAATTTTGCTGATTACCGTTCCATCGCTGCGCCCTAACGGGCTGGTATCTGCAATAATCAGCAACAATAATGATGAAATTCCATTCAGCTTTAATCAAGGTGTCCGTAAAGCAGCACCCGCAGTGGTTAACGTCTATAGCAGTAACATGGGTAGTTTTTCTCATGAAGGCAGAGAAAATCATACCCTCGGTTCCGGTGTCATCATGAGTGATAAGGGTTATATTCTCACCAATAAACATGTCATCAACAATGCAGGACAAATTATTGTTGCACTGCAAAATGGTCATTTTTATGAAGCCCTGGTTATCGGCTCTGATAGCTTAACGGATCTTGCTGTCCTGAAAATTGATGCCGAGAACCTGCCTGTCATTACTATTAACCCAAATAGAGTTGCTCATGTGGGAGATGTCGTTCTCGCCATTGGTAACCCTTACAATTTAGGGCAAACCATTACCCAAGGGATTATTAGCGCTACTGGTCGCGTTGGATTAAGCCCCACCCGACGCCAAAACTTTCTCCAGACCGATGCTTCGATTAATCAAGGTAATTCTGGCGGGGCGTTGATTAATACCCTTGGTGAACTGATAGGTATCAACACATTATCATTTGATAAAAGTGAAAACGGTGAAACACCAGAAGGGCTGGGTTTTGCTATTCCTACCGAACTCGCCACAAAGATTATGCAGAAACTTATTCGTGACGGACGGGTTATCCGGGGCTTTATCGGCATAACATCACAGGAACTTCCACATATTCGCTCTTATAACGGCAATATTAATCAAATTCAGGGGTTACGGATATTCCAGGTTACTCCAAATGGGCCCGCTCAAAAAGCCGGTATTAAGATCGATGATATCATTATCAGTGTAAATAATAAGCCAGCTATTTCTGCGGCTGAAACAATGGATCAAGTGGCTGAAATACGCCCCGGCAGCGTTGTTCCTATCACTTTATTGCGCAATGGGAAAATATTATCACTGCAAGTGACCGTTGAAGAGTTTGAAAGTTAACGATAATCTATAACGTTTCAGTGAATTACCATTCAATTAAAGAAAATGTTTGTGGACCATATCCAGATGAAGTAATAGAAGTTATAGATGGAAAGCTTTCAACCAGTTTATCTTGCTGGATAAAATTATGAGTGGTGGGAGCAAGTCACATGAGAATTATTTCTAGCATACGGGCAATATGTGTCAAAAACATCCGTATTTGACACTGTATATAGGAACGTCTTTAGCATTAAAGGAAATAAGAAAATTGGCGATTACCGCAGCTACTCGATCACGACCTCTATTTCTTATTTCCAAATTAAGAAAGTAAAATCACTTTTCCGCTTATTTCACGCGTTCAATATCCGCACCAAGCCCACGCAGTTTATCTTCAATATGCTCATAACCACGGTCAATATGATAGATGCGGTCAACAACAGTCACACCTTCCGCAATACAACCCGCCAGAACCAAGCTTGCTGATGCGCGTAAATCAGTCGCCATGACCTGAGCACCAGAAAGCTTTTTAACACCGTGACAAAGCACCGTATTGCTTTCAATTTCAGCATGAGCACCCATACGAATTAATTCAGGGATATGCATGAAACGGTTTTCGAAAATAGTTTCGGTGATCATCCCAACCCCTTCTGCAACCAAATTCAGTAAACTGAACTGTGCTTGCATATCTGTCGGGAAACCGGGATGTGGCGCAGTACGCAATGTCACAGCCTTGGGTCGTTTACCGTGCATATCAAGGCTTATCCAGTCTTTACCAATTTCAATATCAGCCCCCGCCTCACGCAATTTAGCCAATACTGCATCCAGTGTATCCGGTTGAGCATGACGGCAAACGACCTTACCACCGGATATCGTAGCCGCAACAAGAAAGGTACCTGTCTCAATCCGATCGGGTAATACCCGGTATACACCACCACCAAGGCGTTCTACGCCTTCAATGATGATATGGTCAGTACCTGCACCTGTAATTTTTGCGCCCAGAGTATTGAGAAAATTGGCGGTATCTTCAATTTCAGGTTCGCGTGCCGCATTCTCAATAACCGTTGTCCCTTCAGCCAGTGTTGCCGCAGTCATAATCGTGACTGTCGCCCCAACGCTGACTTTATCCATCACAATGCAAGCCCCTTTCAGACGCCCATTAACGGAAGCTTTAACGTAGCCCTCTTCCAGCACAATTTCAGCCCCTAACTGTTCCAGGCCACTGATATGCAGATCAACCGGACGTGCGCCAATCGCACAACCACCCGGTAAAGAAACTTGCCCCTGACCAAAACGCGCGACCAGCGGACCTAACGCCCAAATAGAGGCACGCATCGTTTTTACCAGATCGTAAGGCGCACAATATTGATTTACACCGCGGGCATCCACAAAGACAGAACCATTACGCTCAATTTTGGTTCCAAGGCGATTCAATAATTTGATAGTGGTATCAATGTCTTTCAGTTCTGGAACATTTTGCAACTCAACAGGCTCTTCAGCCAACAACGCGGCGAACAGGATTGGCAGTGCAGCATTTTTTGCCCCGGAAATAGAAACCTCACCCGACAGACGAGTTGGCCCCTTCACACGAAATTTATCCATCTGTGATGACTCTCTTTATATAATTTGCTGTTCGCGGCGAGGCAAACAGCATTAAAAACCGTTGAGCTTACGATCCCGTTTCCAATCATCCGGTGTATAGGCTTTGATTGACAAGGCATGAATACGATTGTCAGCAATGTATTCCATCAAAGGCGCATAAACGGCTTGCTGCTGTTTTACCCGGCTCATGCCAGCAAACATTTCACCAACCACAATAACCTGGAAATGGCTGCCATCTCCGTTAACGATGACTTCATCCAGTGCTAATTTATCCATCAGCACTTGTTTAATCTCATTGGTATCCATAATTGCTCAATTCTGTAGTTAGAAATAATAGACCGTCGTCTATCCTAATAGAATCCGACTGACTCTTAAACTATGAAAACGCCCTTGTCACATTTCTGATTACAAGGGCGCTGATTATACAGATAATTACTGAGATTATCGGCTAGCTATCAATGATAATTTCTTGCAGATCGTAAAGCGTAATCAAGGTGCCAAGCCGTTCACTGACGCCGGAAAATAGCAGTTTAACCCCTTCTTTTCGCATATGATGTTTAAAACGGATTAAAAGAGCCAACCCGGTAGAATCCACATGCTCAAGCTGTGACACATTGACGCCGTTGATACCGGCCAGTAATTTTTCTTTTTGCTGCCAGAGAGGCAGCAAAGTGTCACGATCCAAAATACCTTTGAGGATCAATATTTGCCCTGTTTTTTCCCAGCTCAGTCTCTCATTCATGTTACTTTTTCTCTTCCAGCGTAATGGGCTGCCGGGCACTGATTTCAAGTTGTTTAGTCAAACCATCAATACCTTGCCGACGTAAGATAGAAGCCCATTCACTCTGCTTAGTTGTAATCATACTGACGCCTTCAGCAATCATATCGTATGCCTGCCAATAACCCGTTTTGCTGTTTTTACGCCACTGAAAATCAAGGCGAACTGGCGGGCGACCATTCGAATCAATAATAGTGACACGAATCGCAACGATATTGTTGTCTCCCAATGGTTTTTCAGGATCAATCTGATAAGTTTGATCCTGATACATTGCCAGAGCCTGCCCATAAACCTGCTCAAGGTAAGATTCAAATGCGGTAAAATAAGCCTCGCGTTGTGCTGGCGTCGAATCTTTATAATAGCTCCCCAGAACTAATGCCCCAGCATATTTGATATGTACATAGGGCAGTAATTCTTCTTTCACCACCTGGCGCAAATAATCTGGATTTTGACGAATCTGTGCCTGACTATTCTTCAAGCGGGTAAACGTCTTTTCTGCCGCATCCTGCATCAACTTGTAAGGGTTCGTCTGATCAACTGCGCTAGCGAATGGCGCCACCACCAACAGCGCCACCATTAATAATCTCTTCAACATAATTGGTTCCTCTTAATGATATTTAATTGTGGGTTGGTGCTGGAGTCTGTTCTGCCCCACTCTGGGCGTTATCGCCCCCCTTATACAAGAATTGACCAATCAGATCCTCAAGTACCATCGCTGATTTGGTATCCTGCACACGGTCTCCCTCTTTCAGGATACGGGTTCCCATATCGGGATCTTCAAACCCCATATTCAGAGCAATGTATTGTTCACCCAATAGACCAGAAGTGCGGATGGAAAGAGAACTGGTATCAGGAATGCGGTCATATTGCTCCATGATATCGAGCGCCACCTGGGGTGTATAAGTTTTTTCATCAAGAGAGATAGTTGCAACACGACCAATCACCACACCACCAATTTTTACCGGTGAGCGCACTTTAAGACCGCCGATATTGTCAAAAGTTGCGTATAAACGGTAAGTCGGTTGGTTACCAACCGATTTAATATCTGCCACTTTCAGGCATAAAAAGACGATTGCAGCCAGTGCAATCAAGACAAAAAACCCAACCCAAATTTCAATTTTCTTGCTTTGCATTGACTTAATTCCCAAACATGAGTGCTGTCAGCACAAAATCCAAACCTAAAACGGCTAACGACGCATGAACTACCGTTCTGGTTGTTGCCCGACTGATCCCTTCTGAGGTGGGGATCGCATCATAACCATTAAATAAAGCAATCCAAGTCACGGTAATGGCAAAAACGACACTTTTAATAAAACAGTTAAGTAAATCTTTCTGCCACTCGATAGCAGACTGCATTGCAGACCAGAAAAAACCGCTGTCGATCCCCTTCCAATCAACACCAACCACTGCGCCACCCCAAATGCCTACAGCCACAAAAATCAAGGATAATAACGGCATACTGATAAACCCGGCCCAGAAACGGGGTGCTATCACACGTCGTAATGGATCTACCGCCATCATCTCCAGACTGGAAATTTGTTCCGTGGCTTTCATCAAACCGATTTCTGCGGTTAGCGCTGATCCTGCACGACCGGCAAACAGCAATGCAGTGACAACCGGCCCCAGCTCACGTAGCAGAGACAGCGCCACCATCATACCAAGGCTGGCTTCTGCGCTGTATGTTGTCAGTATCAGATACCCCTGTAAGCCGAGTACCATGCCAATAAATAACCCTGAAACCATGATAATCAACAATGACCGAACACCTACGCTGTAAAGCTGTTGTCGAAGTAATGGCCATTGTCTGGCAGGTTCTGGCTTGCCAATTATCGCGCTAAACAGCATAAAACCTGCACGGCCAAAAGAGGCGAATACCTCAATAGCCCGCCTGCCAAGTGCCACCAGCGCCTGTGTTAATATCAACATTCCACTATCCTAATAACTCAGTTTTATAATCCCCTGCCGGGAAACGGAAAGGTACCGGCCCGTCAGCAATGCCATCAAGAAATTGCCGTACTCGCTGATCAGCATTAGACTGCAACTGTTGAGCGGTACCCTCGGCAATAATCTGTTGTTCAGCCATAATATAAGCATAATCTGCAATGCTCAGAACTTCCGGCACATCGTGGGAAACGACCACACAGGTCACACCAAGCGCCTTATTCAGTTCGTCAATGAGTTTCACCAAAACCCCCATCGTAATCGGGTCCTGACCAACAAAAGGCTCATCAAACATAATCAGATCAGGATCAAGGGCAATGGCGCGAGCCAGAGCAGCACGCCTTGCCATACCACCGGAAAGTTCAGAAGGCATCAAATTCGCAGCACCACGTAACCCAACAGCTTCCAATTTCATCATGACAGTCGTCTGTATAATTTCTTCAGGCAGATTCGTATGTTCACGCAACGGAAAAGCGACGTTCTCAAAGACATTTAGATCAGTGAATAATGCCCCAGACTGAAACAACATACTCATCTTCTTACGGGCAGCATACAAGCGAGAACGGGATAAAGCAGGAATATTATCACCATCAAACCAGATTTCTCCCTGTTCAGGACGCAACTGCCCGCCAATCAACCGTAATAGTGTTGTTTTCCCTATCCCAGAAGGCCCCATGA
Organism: Photorhabdus sp. RM323S; assembly: GCF_042879375.1. Lineage (NCBI taxonomy): Bacteria > Pseudomonadati > Pseudomonadota > Gammaproteobacteria > Enterobacterales > Morganellaceae > Photorhabdus > Photorhabdus sp. RM323S. Next base: position 26,836 of record NZ_JBHFKZ010000050.1, on the reverse strand, counting down.
TTGCAGTGACTTTTCCTTTGGGCACCGCCAGATTAATATCAGCAAAAATCGGACGGTTACCACGGGTAAAATACATGCCACGGATCTCGATGAGATTTGCTGTTTGTTGACTCATTATTGATAGACCTTAACGGTTAATAAATTGGCTTTATATTTGGTTCATATATTAATCATACATACTACAAAAAAGCGGGAGAATTTTCGCCACTAAAGTTGTGACAAATTTTACTTTTCCATCCTCCGCCGTCAGAATATACCCCATCTCACTGAACAAACAATTTTTGTTTAAGAAATCAACCAACGTTAATATTAAATTCGGAATATACCTTACAAGGGACGCTCCATGCTTCTGACCTTTTTACTCTTAATTACCGGGTTGATTTTACTGGTATATGGTTCCGATAGATTAGTATATGGTGCTGCAATTTTTGCCCGTACTCTGGGACTGCCTCCCTTTATTATTGGTATTACCATTGTTGGCATCGGAACGTCTCTGCCCGAATTGATGGTTTCAGTTACTGCCATGCTGGATAACCAACCTGATATGGCTGTTGGTAATGTTATTGGCTCCAACATTACCAATCTGCTGCTGATAACCGGCGCTGCTGCACTTATTCGCCCACTGGAAGTAAAATCAGAAATGCTACGGCAAGAACTGCCTTTAATGCTGCTGATCACCGCTTTCTGTGGTTATTTGATGAGTGATAACTATCTCAGCCGGATGGACGGGTTAGTATTACTGGTTTCTGGCATTGCGTATATATTACTGATGATAAAAATGGCTGCTCTGCCACGCTGTGCCGAAGCTGATATTTACACACAAGAGCAGGTTTCTGAATTACCGCTGGAAGGCAATAAACGCATTGCCCTGCTTTGGATACTCTTAGGGTTGATTATTTTACCTATGGCAACCCGTATGGTTATTGATAATGCAACGGTTATTGCCCGCATTTATGGTATTAGTGAATTAGTTATCGGGCTTACTGTGCTTGCAGTCGGCACCAGTCTGCCAGAATTAGCGACCTCTATTGCAGCCGCGTTCAAAGGGGAAGATGATATTGCATTCGGGAATATTATAGGGTCGAATATATTCAATATATCAATTGTTTTGGGCCTTCCCGCATTACTCTCACCAGCAATCATTTCACCTGAATCTTTCCATCGTGATTTTTGGGTGATGATGGTAGCCAGCACAATATTTGCTGCATTTTGTCTGGGTCGTAAACACCGGTTAAACCGATTTAAAGGTGTCCTGTTATTAAGCTGCTTTATCGCTTATTTTATCGTGCTGTTTATTTGCAATTACAGTACTGAATAAACACAAATTAGTAGGAAAAAGAAATGCCTAAGATTGATTTTCAGCAAGCGGGTAAGAAAGTTTTACAGATAGAACGTGATGGGTTGGCAGAACTTGAACAATATATCAATGAAGATTTTGCCCGCACCTGTGAACTGATATTCAACTGTGAAGGTAAGGTTATTGTCATGGGGATGGGCAAATCCGGCCACATCGGGTGTAAAATTGCTGCAACTTTCGCCAGTACGGGTACACCCTCCTTTTTCGTTCATCCGGGAGAAGCCAGCCACGGTGATCTCGGTATGGTTACACCTAAAGATATCGTTTTGGCCATCTCAAATTCGGGTGAATCCAATGAAATTCTGTCATTGATCCCCGCATTGAAACGCCAAAAAATTCCGCTTATCTGCATGACTAACAATTACAACAGCAATATGGGAAAAGCGGCGGATATCCACCTGTGTATCAAAGTCCCACAGGAAGCCTGTCCGTTAGGTTTAGCGCCAACAACCAGCACAACAGCAACATTGGTTATGGGTGATGCTTTAGCGGTTGCATTGCTCCAGGCTCGCGGCTTCACTGCTGAAGACTTCGCACTATCACACCCAGGCGGTACACTTGGACGCAAACTTCTGCTGTTGGTGAGTGATTTAATGAATACAGGTGATGATATCCCAAGAGTGAATCGCGATGCCTCTTTACGTGAAGCACTGGTCGAAATCACCCGCCAAAAACTGGGTATGACCGTCGTTTGCGATGAAAATATGTATATTGATGGTATTTTTACCGATGGTGACTTGCGGAGAGTGTTTGATATGGGAATTGATTTGTACAATGTCAAAATTTCAGCTGTTATGACCGCCGGCGGTATCCGTATCAAACCAAATGCCCTTGCCGTTGATGCATTAAACTTAATGCAGTCACACCATATCACTTCCTTACTGGTTACCGAGGAAAATAAATTACTTGGTGTATTACATATGCATGACCTGTTACAAGCTGGCGTAGTTTAACCCGAGAGAACATCTTAATGAGCCAATTAGTTTATCTGGATACCTGTTATGGTCCAGTTAATAAAGACATTATTGAAAAAGCCGGTAGAATCCGTCTGCTGATTTGCGACGTTGACGGTGTGATGTCTGATGGCCTGATATATATGGGCAATAACGGCGAAGAATTGAAAACGTTTAACGTTCGTGATGGTTACGGGATTCGCTGCTTGATTACTTCAGGAATCGAAGTCGCTATTATTACCGGCCGTAAGGCAAAATTGCTGGAAGATCGAGCAAACACACTGGGCATTACACATCTTTACCAAGGACAAAGTGATAAGGTTTTGGCGTATAGAGAACTGTTAGATAAACTGGGACTAACACCAGAACAAGTTGCTTACATCGGTGATGATCTGATTGACTGGCCAGTCATGGAACAAGTGGGCTTATCTGTCGCTGTGGCAGACGCGCATCCACTGCTATTACCAAAAGCACATTATGTCACCCGGATTGCTGGGGGTCGCGGTGCGGTAAGAGAGCTTTGTGATTTGGTGCTTTTCGCTCAGAATAAGCTGGAAGAGGCCAAAGGATTATCAATATAGTAGGTTGAAACGAAACGAGAATGGATAAAATCAAATCCTGGCTGACCATAATACTGGCGTTAATCACCCTTGCGTTAATTGGCTGGAACTTATCTGATTCAGACGAGACTAACTCATCTTCTGTTACAGATAACAGTCAGCCAACATACCAAAGTCAGGAAACCATAACCTTTGTTTATGATCCTACGGGTAAGCTGACGTATAAACTGGTCGCCGATGACGTCCAGAATTATGCTGAGTCAAAACTTACCTGGTTTACCAAGCCGGTATTAACAACATATGACTCAAACGCCATTGCTACATGGACAGTTCGTGCGAACAAAGCCAAACTGACCAACGACAAAATGCTCTATCTTTACGGAGATGTGCAGGTTGACAGCCTGACTGATACGGCACAATTACAGCGTATTACCACAGAAAATGCTATCGTCAATCTGGTAACTCAGGATGTTTCATCCGACGATCAGGTCACACTGATTGGCGTAGGATTGAAGTCCGTCGGTATGAAAATGCGTGGCAATCTGCGGAACAAAACCGCTGAACTGATTGAAAAGGTTAACACCTACTATGAGATCCAACATGAACAACAAAATCCGTAATGCTGTTATTGCCAGTGCCATTTTTACTGCCAGCCTTCCCGCTCTGGCACTGAAAGATGATACACAGAAACCGATTTCTATTGCTTCTGTTAAACAATCTCTTGACATAACAAGGAACACTTCCACATTTACAGAAAATGTGATCATTAAACAGGGTTCTATTGATATCCACGCTGACAAAGTTGTTGTAACCCAACCAGACGGTGATTCGAAGAAAATGATTGTTGAGGCATTTGGTAATCCGGTAACTTTCTATCAGCTACAAGATAACGGTAAACCAATCAAAGGCCACGGTTCTAAAATGCGTTACGAAATGGATAAAGAGCTGGTTACACTGACCGGCAACGCTTACCTTGAACAGTTAGACAGCAATATAAAAGCCGACCGTATCACCTATCTGGTCCCAACCCAGCAAATGGAAGCGTTCAGTGACAAAGGTAAACGAGTGACAACCATTCTGTTACCTTCTCAGTTACAAAAAGAAGACCCTGCGGTTAACAACAAGAGTAAATAACGAGATATGGCAATACTAAACGCAGAAAACCTGGCAAAAACTTATAAAGGCCGTAAGGTCGTTGAAAATGTCAGCTTAAACGTGAACTCCGGTGAAATTGTTGGCCTGCTTGGCCCTAACGGTGCAGGGAAAACCACGACTTTTTATATGGTCGTAGGCATTGTTGCACGGGATGCCGGGACTATTACCATTGATGGCGAAGATATTAGCCTGCTGCCACTTCACGAACGGGCGCGCCGTGGTATTGGCTACTTGCCTCAGGAAGCTTCTATTTTCCGCCGTCTGAGCGTCTTCGACAATCTGATGGCCGTATTGGAGATCCGTCAGGATCTGACTCAGGAGCAACGGAAGGAACGTGCCGAAGAGCTGATGGAGGAGTTCCATATCAGCCACCTGCGAGACAATCTCGGTCAATCACTTTCCGGTGGTGAGCGTCGCCGCGTAGAGATTGCCCGTGCGCTGGCAGCCAACCCTAAATTTATTTTGCTGGATGAACCTTTCGCCGGCGTAGATCCAATCTCAGTTATCGATATCAAAAAGATCATTCAACATTTGAGAGATTATGGGTTAGGCGTCCTGATCACAGATCATAACGTCCGTGAAACATTGGATGTATGTGAGCGTGCTTATATTGTCAGCCAAGGGCAGCTGATTGCTCATGGCACACCGAATAATATCCTTAATAATGAACAGGTTAAGCGCGTTTATTTAGGCGAAGGTTTCCGGCTCTAATTCAGCCAGGAGAATTGATTTAACGCTATGAAGCAAAGTTTGCAACTCAGGCTCAGTCAGCAACTGGCTATGACACCACAGCTCCAACAAGCCATTCGTTTGTTGCAACTTTCTACGCTTGAACTTCAACAGGAAATACAACAAGCGTTAGAAATGAACCCTTTGCTTGAGCAGGATGAAGATCATCAAGAAATCAGTAATCAGGAGTCTCCTGACGACGAAACTGACGTTATGGATACACTTGATGCCCTGCAACAAAAGGATATGCCAGATGAGTTGCCACTGGATGCCAGCTGGGATGAAATTTATACAGCGGGTACACCTTCCGGTACACGTAATGACTATAGTGATGACGACCTGCCGCTTTACCAAGGTGAAACAGTCCAAACCCTGCAAGACTATTTGATGTGGCAGGCAGGACTGACCCCTTTCACAGAAACAGACGCGGCAATTGCCACATCAATCATTGATGCCGTAGATGATACAGGCTACCTTACTGTACCACTAGAGGATATCCTTGCCAGTATTGGCGACGATCAACTGACTCTGACAGAAGTGGAGGCCGTGCTCAAACGAGTGCAACATTTCGATCCTATCGGTGTCGCTGCCCGTAATCTGAAAGATTGTCTACTGATCCAGCTATCAATGTTCCCACCAGAAACACCTTATCTGGAAGAAGCGAAACTGATCGTCTGCGAACATCTGGAGTTACTGGGTAATCGGGATTTCCGCAATTTAATCCGCTTAAGTCGCTTAAAAGAAGATACACTGAAAGAGGTAATTGATTTAATTCAGTCACTTGAACCAAGACCTGGCTTGGCGGTAAACACAGGTGAATCAGAGTATGTCATCCCTGATGTGCTGGTTCGAAAAGAGAGTGAGCACTGGCAAGTAGAATTGAATACAGATAGTATTCCGCGTTTACACATTAATCAGCATTATGCAGAACTTGGGCAACATACACACAATGAAAGTGACAGCCAGTTTATCCGCAATAACCTACAGGAAGCTAAGTGGCTTATCAAAAGCCTGAAAAGCCGAAATGACACTCTGCTGAAAGTTACGCGCTGCATTGTAGAACAGCAACAGGAATTTTTTGAACATGGTGAAGAATATATGAAGCCCATGGTTTTGGCAGACATTGCCTTCCAGGTTGATATGCATGAATCTACCATTTCCAGGGTGACTACCCAGAAATTCCTACACAGCCCACGTGGCATTTTTGAATTGAAGTATTTTTTCTCCAGCCATGTTAATACAGAAAGTGGAGGCGAAGCCTCTTCAACTGCAATACGGGCTTTGGTGAAAAAACTGGTAGCAGCGGAAAACTCCGCCAAACCATTAAGTGACAGCAAACTGACGAGCATGCTAGCCGATCAAGGCATTATGGTTGCCCGACGGACTGTCGCAAAATATCGAGAGTCGTTATCCATTCCGCCATCAAACCAACGTAAGCGTCTGGTTTGAAATGAACAGAGAAGGAAGACAATATGCAACTCAAAATAACTGGCCACAATATTGAAATTACTGATGCATTACGCGACATTATCACTGCAAAATGCAGCAAGCTGGATCAATATTTCGATAGGATCAACCTGACTCAGGTAATCCTCCGTGTGGAAAAGGTACAACAAATCGCCGAAGCCACGGTACATATTAACGGAGGCGAGTTGCACGCATCCTCAGAACATGAAGATATGTATGCAGCAATTGATGGACTGGTCGATAAACTGGCTCGTCAGTTAACCAAACATAAAGATAAACTGAGACAACATTAACAGTTATTTAACAATGGCTGTAGTAAAAACAGCGGAGTTTTGCTGTAAAACAGTGCACAAATACCGGATGCCACAGCTAACCTATGACATCCGGTATCAATTAAGCACCTAAGCGAATAGAAGAATGAATAACCAAGCAGATTTACTACTAAGCTCTGTACTTTCCCTTGAGTGTACACGTAATAATGTACATTGTTCGAGCAAAAAACGGGCTTTAGAGATTATCAGTGAGCTGGCATCTAAACGGCTTAAATTACCCGAGAATATCGTATTCGAAGCAATATTGACCCGAGAAAAAGTAGGCACTACTGGAATTGGCAGTGGTATTGCTATCCCTCACGGTAAGCTGGATGAAGAAAGCTCAGATCAAGCTGTTGGCGTTTTCCTCAATCTGGAACAACCCATTGCTTTCGATGCCATTGATAATCAACCAGTCGATTTGCTGTTTGCTTTACTGGTTCCAAACGATCAATGCCAGACACACTTACACACATTGTCATTAATTGCCAAACGCCTTGCAGACAAAAATCTCTGCCGTCGTTTAAGATCGGCACAAAGTGATGAAGAACTTTATGCAATTATCACTGAATAGCTGTTGCAATGAATGGAGAGCAACAGATAACAGTGGCTCATAATAATAACCACTGAGAAATTAAGGGGAGTCGTCTCATGGTGCTGATGATAGTCAGTGGCCGTTCCGGTTCGGGTAAATCCGTTGCCTTGCGCGCACTGGAAGATATGGGTTTTTATTGTGTAGACAACTTGCCGGTAGTGTTGCTGCCGGAATTAGCCAATACGCTGGCTGACCGAGATATTTCCGCTGCTGTCAGTATTGATGTAAGAAACATGCCGGAATCCCCCGAAGTTTTCGAAGAAGCCCTGACTAAACTACCAGCCAGTTTCTCACCGCAATTACTGTTTCTTGATGCTGACCGTAATACACTAATCCGCCGTTATAGCGATACCCGCCGTCTGCATCCACTATCAAGCAAAAACCTTTCTCTGGAAAGCGCGATTGATCAAGAAAGCGATCTGCTGGAGCCACTTCGTTCAAGAGCTGATCTGATTATCGACACTTCCGAAATGTCAGTCCATGAACTGGCTGAGATGCTAAGGACCCGTCTGCTGGGCAAACGGGAACGTGAGCTGACAATGGTCTTTGAATCTTTCGGCTTCAAACATGGCATTCCAATTGATGCCGACTATGTTTTTGATGTACGTTTCCTGCCAAACCCACACTGGGACCCAAAGCTGCGGCCAATGACGGGTCTTGATCGTCCCGTAGCCGCTTTTCTCGACCGCCATACAGAAGTGCATAACTTCATCTATCAGACCCGCAGTTATCTTGAACTTTGGCTGCCCATGCTTGAAACCAATAACCGCAGTTATCTGACCGTGGCTATTGGCTGCACCGGCGGTAAACACCGTTCTGTTTATGTGGCAGAGCAGCTGGCTGACTATTTCCGCTCCCGTGGAAAAAACGTACAGTCACGCCACCGTACTCTTGAAAAGCGGAAATAATGACTGTCAAGCAGAAACTTAAAATCAAAAACCGGCTGGGAATGCACGCCCGGCCAGCAATGAAGCTGTATGATCTGGTACAGCTCTTTGAATCTCATGTTGTCTTGCGCAATGATAGCCATGTTGAAGCTGAAGCCAGCAGCGTGATTGCCATGCTGATGCTGGATTCGGAAAAAGGCAGCTATATTGAAGTTGAAGTCAGTGGCCCAGATGAAGCACAGGCTCTTGCCGCTATTATTAATCTATTTGATGCAGGATTTGACGAAGAATAACCTCCCCCTCCTCTCTGGCTTATCATGTTCTTAACTGCTTTCATTAGCAACACAAAACAGTTCGTGATCATGATCTCTTTCTTTTCCAGTAAGAACAGCCTACTATCAGGTTAATCATTTTAAATAACACCCCCCTCCTCACGGTGCGGGGTGTTATTTTGTGTTGGATTCCATTTGGAGTGTGGTATGACTAAACCAGCAATTATCATCAACGAATTAGACGCAGAACGTTTAGATTCCCTGTTGGAACAGCCAGCGTTTGCAGATACTAGTATCGCTGACGCTTTGAATGAGGAGCTGGATCGTGCAGAGATTGTACCTCCAGCAGAAATTCCATCAGATGTTGTGACTATGAATAGCCGGGTTCGCTTCCTTGATCTGACAAGCAGTGAAGAGCGGGTGCGCACTCTGGTTTACCCTGCGTCACTGCAAGACAGTTCAGACCAGCTTTCTGTTATGGCGCCTCTGGGAGCAGCATTATTGGGCCTTCGTATTGGCGACGAAATCAGTTGGAAATTGCCAAACGGCGAAGAAACCCGGGTCAAAGTATTAGAATTACTTTACCAACCAGAAGCTGCCGGTGAGCTTCACCGTTAATTCAGCCAGCCCATTTCAACAGGGCTGGCCACGGTAACCGAATCTGAGTATCCCTTATTGACCAGCGATACTCATTTCCGGCAGTAATACTGAACCACATTGGATATTACTGCGAGTTTCAATATCATTCCCAATAGTGACCATATTGGCCCACATATCTTTCAGATTACCCGCAATAGTAATCTCACTGACAGGATACTGAATCTCACCATTTTCTACCCAAAAACCGGCGGCACCACGGGAATAGTCACCGGTTATTGCACTGACTCCCTGTCCCATCAGTTCAGTAACCACTAATCCCGTTCCCATCTGACGCAGTAAACCAGCAAAATCCTCACCTTGCCCTGCAATGCACCAGTTATGGATCCCACCAGCATGGCCTGTACTTGCCATTCCCAATTTACGGGCAGAATAATTTGTCAAAAGCCAGGTCTGTAATACACCATCTTTAATAATATCCCTGTCACTAGTGCACACACCTTCGCTATCAAATGGAGAAGATGCCAGCCCTGCCAACAAATGTGGACGCTCTTCAATCGTCAGCCATGATGGCAAGATTTGTTTGCCCAGATGATCAAGCAGGAAAGAGGACTTACGGTAAATACTGCTACCACTAATAGCACCAACCAAATGACCGAAAAGACCCGTTGCAACTTCCGCAGCAAACAGCACAGGTGCTCTCATAGTCGGTAATTTACGTGGAGATAAACGGGATAACACACGGCGAGCACACTCATGCCCAACCCACTCCGACGATTTTAAATCTTCAATACGACGACTAATGGTATACGCATAATCCCGTTCCATATCGCCATTAAATTCAGCAATCACACAACTCGACATCGAATGACGGCTAGAGCAATAGCTTTGCAACATACCGTGACTGTTGCCAAACACCCGGATACCATAATGGCTATTAAAACTACCGCCCTCAGTATTGGTAATACGTTTATCTACCTGTAATGCTGTTTGTTCCGCGCGGGCAGCCAGTTCAATTGCTTTATCAGTATCCAATTCTGTTGGGTGGAACAAATCAAGATCTGGCGCATCAAACGCCAGTAACTCTTTATCCGCCGGACCAGCACAGGGATCCTGAGAAGTATAACGGGCAATATCAATCGCAGCCTGAACAGTACGGGCAATAGCATCCGAACTTAAATCTGTTGATGATGCACTGCCTTTACGTTGCTGATGATATACAGTGATCCCTAGCGCACCATCACTATTAAATTCTACATTTTCTATTTCACCAAAGCGGGTACTGACACCAATACCCGTTGTTTTATTAACAGCAACTTCCGCAGCATCACAACCCGCTGTTGCCAGTTCTAATGCCTGTGAAACTGCATTTTCCAGTTGTTTGCGTTGTTCCGCGATTTGATCAGTGATTTTCATTAATTACCCGTAATTTGATGAATAAAGGGAAAATCTGTCAGGAAAACAGAACCATTTTATCCACACAGTCAATGCCGAGTGGTAATCAGGTGTTTTTCCCAGTTACAATACCCAATATTAGGATGTTAACACCCACCGGGCTACAGGTCATGCTCCAAAAATCAACCTGCCAGATCCGGCCTTTTTAAAAGGAAAACCACCATGGCAAAGCAGCCTGAAGATTGGCTCAATGATTATCCTGCTGAAGAGGAAGAAGAAGAAATAATTTGGGTCAGTAAAAGCGAAATTAAACGTGATGCCGAGGCATTGAAAAAGCTGGGTGCAGAATTGGTTGATCTCAGCAAAAATGCGCTTGAACGCATTCCGTTGGATGAAGATCTACTGGCAGCCATTGAACTTGCACAGAAGATAAAAAGAGAAGGGCGCCGTCGCCAATTACAATTAATTGGTAAAATGCTGCGTGCCCGGGATGTCGAACCAATTACCATTGCACTCGATAAACTGAAAAATCGTCACAATCAGCAAATCGTTCTGTTCCATAAGTTGGAAGAATTACGTGATAAATTGATTGATGGCAATGATGATGTTATTGATGAAGTTGTGGAATTATTCCCACAAACCGATCGCCAGCAATTACGCACGCTGATCCGCAATGCTAAAAAAGAAAAGGCGGCGAATAAGCCACCTAAATCTTATCGTCAGATTTTCCAGTATCTTAAAGATATGGCTGAATCAGCCTAACTACCTAAAACATACAAGACGCTAATTCTGTTAGGGGAAAATATTGACGCCAAGTTCCCCTTCCAGTTCCTCTTCTGCGTCTTCAAACAAGAGTATTAATCAGCCAAAAATCAGGCAGTTCCTCCAACGGTCAAGTTGTTCAGCTTCAAAGTAGGCTGACCAACACCAACAGGTACGCTCTGGCCCTCTTTGCCACAAACCCCAACACCTTTATCCAGTTCAAGATCGTTTCCTACCATAGAGATCTGCTTCATCGCCTCAATACCGGAACCGATAAGGGTCGCACCTTTCACTGGCTTGGTAATCTTGCCGTTCTCAATCAGATAAGCTTCAGATGTCGAGAACACGAATTTACCGGAAGTAATATCCACTTGGCCGCCACCAAAATTTGGCGCATATAAACCATTTTCTACACTACCGATGATCTCTTCCGGTGTGGAATGACCCGCCAGTAAATAGGTGTTAGTCATACGAGGCATAGGCAGATGGGCATACGATTCACGGCGGCCATTGCCCGTCGGCGCAACCCCCATCAAACGTGCATTCATTTTGTCCTGCATGTAACCTTTAAGAATGCCATTCTCAATCAATACATTGTATTGCCCAGGAACACCTTCATCATCAATTGCCAATGAGCCACGACGACCTTTTATCGTGCCATCGTCAACCACCGTACAAAGTTCAGAAGCAACTTTCTCACCAATCTGCCCCGAGAATACGGAGGTACCACGGCGGTTAAAATCGCCTTCCAGCCCATGACCAACAGCTTCATGCAGTAGTACTCCCGGCCAGCCAGCCCCCAGAACAACCGGCATCGTACCCGCCGGTGCGGCAACAGCGGAAAGGTTCACCAGCGCCATACGAACAGCCTCACGCGCAAATTGTTCTGCGCGGATCTGACCATTCATCATGTCCAGAAAATATTCATAACCGTAACGACCACCACCACCGCTAGTACCGTGTTCACGTTTACCGTTATCTTCCACCAATACAGAAACAGATAAGCGCACCAGCGGACGAATATCGGCAGCCAAGGTGCCATCAGTTGCTGCAACCAATACCCGCTCGTAGACCCCTGTCAGGCTGGCATTGACTTCTTGCACTCTTGGATCTTCAGCACGAGCGACCTGATCCACACGATGCAATAACGCAATCTTTTCTTCACGGGAAAAACTTTGCAACGGATCAATTGCCGCATAAAGCCGAGAGTAGGCCACTTCTCCAAGAGTATGGACTTTGCCACTCCCTTTTTCATGGACGATGCTACGGGCAGCTTGTGCGCTTTGTTGCAACGCATTCAATGTGATCTGGTCTGCATAAGCAAACCCCGTTTTCTCACCACTGATGGCCCTAACGCCAACACCCTGATCAATATTATAGGAACCATCCTTAATAATCCGATCTTCCAGCACCCAAGATTCATGATAGCTGGACTGAAAATAGAGATCGGCATAATCCAGCCGACGTTCAGCCAGTTGACCAAGTACTGAAAACAGATCTTGATGGCTTAATTTATTTGCAACCAGTAAATGCTCACTGACAGAAGTTAAACTCATAATTGATACTCTTTAATTTGCTGTATTCTTTTCAATCAGGGAAGTCAATTGCGGCCGGAAGCGGTTATGTTTCACCACTTTCATCTGCTCACGCATAATCTTCAGGCTATCCACCCTGACATTCAGTTGTAATGCACTGACTGCATCTGGGTTTTTCTTAATTACTTTCCCCCAGCCGTCTACCACCATTGAGTGACCCCATGTCTGACGGGTTCCGTGGACACCAACCTGAGCAGGTGCCAACAGAATACACTGGTTTTCAATAGCGCGGGCCCGTAACAATGGCTCCCAATGTGCTCTTCCTGTTAAACGGGTAAATGCGGCAGGAACAGATATCAACTCAGCACCTTGCTCACGCAAAGCCTGAAACAACCCGGGGAAACGCAGATCATAGCATATGGTCATACCAAGACGACCAACAGGTGTATCCACGACAGTAATACGTTCTCCGCGCTGGAAAACAGACGATTCGTTATATGATCCATGTTCATCATCAATATTGACGTCAAACATGTGGATTTTGTCGTAACGAGCACGGATTTCACCCTGATCATCAAACAACAGACTGCTACTGGTGATCCGTTCAGGATTTTCACGACTGATAAGCGGCATAGAACCGATCAATAACCAGACACCATAACGACGTGCAATCTCACTGACGGCCTGCTGCAAAGGCCCTTTTCCTTGCTGTTCTGCATGATGACGATAGCTGGCAGCATTCGCAAACAACAATGCGTTTTCCGGGGTCATCACAAGCTTAATAGTATCCGGCAACGGCTTAATTTGTTGTTCAATTTGCGCCAAATTATGTTTGATATTCTCACCGCTACATAACTGCAAGAGTGCAACATTGACGTTTCTCATGTTCCTCTATTCTCCTTAAGCTGACGCAGGACTTCATCAATTTTCGGTTGTTCAAGATTACCGGTAATCCGGTAACGAATAACCGATATCTTATGCCATAACGGCCCCAAAACCTTAGTTGCTGCGAATAATGCAGCACCGGCTACCGGATTGATAACAAAAGCCGTTGCCACACCGACAGTAGCAGAAATTTCTGGCGTGACGATGGCTTCTATATTGATCTGTTGGCGAACAAGATCAATCTCTCCTTTCGTTATCACATCAGCAATCAGTCCATCGATCCGTAAACTTTTAGTCTTGAGTATCCCATTATTTACTGAAATATCACCACGGATTGAATCAAATTCAAAATCCTGGCTAAAAGTATCACTAAAATCGAGCTGCAATTTACGCAACAAAGCATCAAAACTGACCAATTTTAGTAACTGACCGGCACTTCCCCCTCCCAGTTTCTCAATAGCACCTTTACCTAAATCGCTTTTAAGATGGCCATTCAGTGTCTGTAAATCGGGTTTCCACGGTGTATCCCGCCAGTTAAAATCAAAACGGAAAGTAAACGGTGACTTCACAATCGGCACGACGATACCAAGGTAAGATGCCATCTCATCAAATTTTTCACCGGAGAATTGCCCCATAAGATGAGTATTACTCCCTACAGCACTTTCTTGCCAACGACCGGCCAAATTCAGTTTACTGGCGCTGTTTTCCACCATTCCATCTCTTAATACAAGCGAATTACCTTCGGGTATCAGGGAACCAGACACTTTCCCAAGTTTCAACCCCATAATCCAACACTCAGAGCAGACAATATCTAATGAAGGCCATTGGTTCAGCGAATAACGCTGAGTTGTACCTGTTTGAGATTGCTTAGATAAATCTGATTCAGGTTGCTGAGGGCTATATTGCAGAGGGTTATAGTAAAGATGACTCAAATTCAGCTGCCACGGGCCACTATTACGCATATTAAGCTTACCGTTGATTTCCTGACCATCAGCACTAACCTGTGTTCCCCAGGGCTGTTGTTCTATATCTAACGATAACTGATTCCAACGCTGTCCCCCCACATCCAATGACGGAAGCGACACACGCAGATGTTGTGGCAATATTGCCCTTCCTGCAAATGAAGAACTTGAAGTCAGAGGCGCAATTAGCCCTAACCACTCTTCACCCTCAATTGCCGGAAGATTCAATGCCAATAACGATTTTTCAGGTAAGTCAGGAATTTTGTCACTGTTACTTTGTAAAATTCCCCGTGACAGTTGAGTACTTTTCTCTGCCAAACTCCATTGAGTATTAAACGCATACTGCTTACCTAACGTCCCTTTTACCCGCAGCTGAGCCATATCACCATCAGCCAGAATATGAAGCACTTTCAGTTTACGCAGTTCATCTGCTCTCAAGACAGATAAATAGCTATCTACTTGTGACAAATCAGCATCGATTTTCACATCATATTGGGCCTTACCCTGAAACGGTAAACTAACGCCTACTTTCCCTACCCAGTCAACGGAACCAGAAAGCGTTTTAGCGACTGATGGTGGTAGTTCAGGTAATTTTGCCGCAGCCCAATGGGCATTCAGACCAACATTTACCCGATAATTTTTTGATAAGTTCCCGGTAGAAAAATCAACAATAACAGGCTGTCCAAACCATTGCACTGATAATTTGTCACTTTGTAAATTACCATTATCAAAGCGGAACCGGCCACTGACATTTTTCATTTCACTGCCCAGCGGCTTAATCAACAAATGGTTATCTTTTAAAGTGACCTCACCACTGGCATTCACATTGCCACCATTGAGTGGAATATCCAAATGCAAATTACCCGCAACCTGACCACCAATCTGTAATGTATTAAGCGTTTCACCAACAGAATCCGCTAACGGGCTACGGGTAAAATATTCATGAATATCTTTACCATCCCCCAGAATATCGGCATCGATTAACAATTTCTTTCTACTATAATCAGAAATTACCGCTGAAACATTATTGGCTTTCACTTTACCAAGCGCAGTTTGCGCAGCCAGCATCCACAAACCGTTATTATGGAAATTAAGATCAATATTAAGATCCAGCAGCGCAGGCCAATTTGGTTGATATTGGAAAGTAGCATGACGCAGGGGAGCAAAAACCTGAAACTGACCATCATTCTTTACAAATGGGAAACCTTTGGGATTACCTTGAAAAACAAAAGTTGCGTTTTCTATTTGCCCTTTAATAATTGAAGCGGTCAGATAGTCAGTCAGAGATGTCCCCATCAAAGGCTCAGGAAAATATCTCCAGGCATCACCCGCATCATAAACCCGTACTCCCGCCAGAATACTCAGCGCCGGAGGCTGCTCTTTTGGTTGTTGATAACGAAAATCACCACTGACCCACAATGATTTCGCCTGCAAATCCAACCCCTGACTCCAAAGCTGTAAACCTCGCTTATCCTGCTGCCAGAATATTTCTCCATGACTTTGGGATATCTCAAACGGCGCCAGAAACACATCGCGATAATCAGCTACGCTATCTTTCAAAGCAAAGTTAAGTTCGCCTTGCTGCAAGCTACCGTTGAGAGAACCAGAGAAATTATCAATAGAAGGCAGCCCCTGCCAGCGCTGCCAACTCACATCCTGCCATTGCATACTCATTTGGAAATCATCTGCAATTTCCGGTGTTATATCGAGAGCGAGATGATTTACCAATCCTTGCGGCTGGCGACGTTCCCAATCTCTGACAACATCAGGGGTCAAAAAAGAGAAAGTGGGTAAAATGTTGCTCAACCGTTCAAGTTGAATATTTTCTGCCCGGATACGCCAATGATCTTTACCATCGTACTTCTTGGTTTCTGGCAAATAGAGCACAGATGCCTTGCCTGATGGCCATTGCTGACCGTCAGTAGCCAGGCTTGCCAATTCAGGTGCATCAAACAACCAACCATCATCCTGGCGGCGCATCCGTAACACCAGATCACTGACAGAAAGACGGTGAAATTTGTCAGCAACTTTCCAGTTAGCTTCTCCCTGCCGTAATTGCAGTTGACCACCATCAATTCGCCCATTTTTGAGCGTAATCCAGCTAGATAAACTAAATTCGGCATCTTTCAGCCCTGTATTATCCTGCAACCAATGGCTCAACCACGGATGCATATCAACATTATCGGCCTGTAAATAAATAGTACCGTTATCCAATACGCCATGAGTGTCACGTAAATCAAATTTAACCTGTACATTTCCATGCTGATTATTAATAGAAGAAAGGCTAATTTCCCCTTGAGCACGGTGGCGGTTATTTTTATTCAGCCAGGTTAATTGTGGTAATAGCAGATCAGCCCGTTCACCGGAGGGGGTAAGAAAAGTAATGCGGCTATCTTGCAGATTAAAATGATCAAATTGTTCGAGAAACAGATTAGAAAACGTATCTGATTGGGAAAACATATTACCGCGTTGATCATCAAGCAACGGTTGATAGTAATCCACCTGTAATTGATAAAAAGTCAGATCGCGAAAATTCCAGCGCATTCTCAACAAAGATAACCAGATATCCAATGCCACCGTGATTTTTTTTGCCTTCACATCTGCACTGGCCGTTTTCACATCGATATCACGTAATTCAAGAACAGGCCCAAAAGATTCCCATTTTCCTGCAATATATCCAACATCAACAGGTACACCGACAATTGACTCAACTGTAGCGAGCAATTGCGGACGATAACCATTAATATGCGGCAGCAGAAAACGTAACCCACTAACAAGCAAAGCCATAATAATAATGACTATTGCGGCTGTCGCTAATAATACTCCCGGCAGTCGCCTCACACACATCTCCTTGGTTGCCAACGCTGTTATATGCCAGCAAACCAGACAATTACATCATAACTACGTCAAACTGCTCCTGACTGTAGAGCTGTTCTGTCTGAACTTTTACCTGCTTACCAACAAAAATTTCCACTTCTGCCAGTGCATGAGATTCTTCTCCTTTCAGCGCTTCAACCACTGCCGGTGAAGCATAAATAAGGAAGCGATCTGCATCAACTGCCCGGTGAACACGCACAATTTCACGCATAATTTCATAACAGACAGTTTCAACAGATTTTACCGTCCCCCTTCCATGGCAGGTAGGACAGTCGTCGCAGAGTATATGCTCAATACTTTCACGGGTCCGCTTACGCGTCATTTCCACCAGCCCGAGTTGTGAAAAACCATTAATCGTTGTTTTAACACGATCTTTACTCAGAGCCTGTTCAAGAGAAGCTAATACCCGTCGGCGATGATCTTCACTATTCATATCGATAAAATCAATAATGATAATACCACCCAAATTACGCAGCCTTAATTGCCTGGCAATAGCCTGCGTCGCTTCAATATTAGTATTAAAGATAGTTTCTTCCAGATTACGGTGCCCGACAAATGCGCCAGTATTAATATCAATTGTGGTCATCGCTTCTGTTTGGTCAATAATCAGATAACCACCTGATTTCAATTCAACTTTACGATCGAGTGCCCGTTGGATCTCATTTTCTACATCAAACAGATCGAAAATAGGTTGATTACCACTATAAAGTTCCAATCTGGCTGTCATTTTAGGAATATATTCACTAATAAATTCCTGTAACTGATTAAACGTCAGACGAGAATCCACACGAATACGATCAAGGGCTGCTCCGGCGAAATCGCGCAAAATACGATGGGCCAGAGCCAATTCGCCATAAAGTTTATTTTTAGTGATATTACGCTTTTTACGCTCTATCACCTTACTCCACAATCGTTTCAAGAAAGCCGCATCCTGAGCTAACTCTTCGTCGCCAACTCCCTCGGCAGCAGTTCTGATAATGAAACCACCATGCTCATCACAATAGTCAGCAACAATATTTTTCAGGCGATTACGCTCTTCTTCACTTTCGATACGTTGTGAAACCCCAACATGAGAAGCGCCGGGCATAAATACCAGATAGCGGGAAGGGAAGGTAATATCCGTAGTTAACCGGGCTCCTTTGGTGCCAAGTGGATCTTTCACTACCTGAACCATCAAATCCTGCCCCTGGCGAACCAATTCAGCAATATCTCTGATATGGAAGTTCTTGCGTTCTTCGCCGGCAATACATTCCGTGTGGGGCATAATGTCTGAAGCGTGAAGAAAAGCCGCTTTTTCCAGCCCAATATCAACAAAGGCCGCCTGCATCCCGGGTAACACCCGGCTTACACGACCTTTGTAAATATTGCCGACAATGCCCCTTTTGGCTTCCCTTTCGACATGGATTTCCTGCAAAATCCCACCATCAATGTAGGCAACGCGCGTTTCTGATGGTGTTATATTGACTAATAACTCTGCTGTCATGTGTTCCTCTTTCCATCAACCAACGCGAAAAACTTTGTGATTAATTCATGCGTTTCCACTAATGGCAAACCAACGACTGAGTGATAACTACCCTTCAGCGTTTTGACAAAGCAACCTGCTTTTCCCTGAATACCATAAGCACCCGCTTTATCCATTGGCTCACCAGTCGCTACATAATCCAAAATTTCCTGCGTGGATAATTGGCGAAAGGTCACATCTGTAACGACTATATCACTTAAAGTACTCTGACTATCTGATAAAGCAATAGCTGTAATTACCTGATGACACTGACCGGAAAGTGCACTGAGCATTTCAACGGCATGTTGTTCACTACGAGGTTTTTCCAAAATCTTATCATTCAATATAACAATAGTATCCGCTCCCAACACGGGAAAATCCTCTGGCGCAATAACAACCCCCGCCAGAGATTTATCTTTTGCTAATCGGCTGACATATTGACGCGGAGTTTCACCCTCTTGCCATTGCTCCTTTACCTGAGGAGAAAGAATTTCAAATTTAAAGTCCAATAATTCAACCAACTCACGCCGCCTCGGTGAACCGGAAGCCAGATAAAGGGTTTTCATGATGATATTGTCCTTACTACTTATCTCATTAGGGCTTTTTAACCGTTCTTTACAATAAAGAACTCAAACAAAAGCAATCGCTTTTGAACGCACTTTAGTGCGACCCGAAGGGTGAGCAAAACGAGTTATCCTCACGTGCTCTATATCCGTCCGGATTATGTACTCTGCCCGTATCCACGATCTATTGGTGAGAATGGCCTGCATCAATAACGTCTACCGGAATAAGCTCTTTGCCAAGACATCAAAAACCGCGATCCGACCACTAATGCACATTAAATTGACGACGGATTTTTCGCATTAATAGGAATAACCACGGCCAAAGAATACCGTTGACCAAACTGTTCCAGAATATTTCTGGATGAAAAGCAACATTTGATAACAAAAACTCTGCCCAAAAAACACTGAGATCCATCAGCACCGATAAAGCAACAACGACCAAAGCCTGCTGCCAAAGTGCCATATTACGGAATAATTGAAACTTAAATGACACCAAATAGCTAACAAGGCTATAAGCCAAGGCGTTAACACCCAGTGTTGCCCCCTGAATCAGGTCTATGATCATTCCCAATAAAAAGCCCGTACCAACACTGACTCTATGAGGTAATGCCATCACCCAGTAAATGAGTAATAGTGCTGACCAAGTAGGCCGGTACATATAAATTTGCTCCGGCCACGGCATAATTTGCAGCACCATTGCAATCAAGAAAGATAACCAAATGATCCAACGCCCATGACTCCGGTATTGATTCATTAACGATTTCCCGCATTTATAAATTTAGCAGACGTTACTACTGGTTCAGAATTTTCCACCCTTCCTGTCGTTTTGGTTATTTCATTAGAAACAGAAGACGGCGCTGGCGGCCCAATTTCATTTGCATGTGGCAATACCTGAGGCATCATCTGCATTAAGCGCTCATTAGCTACACGATAAACTTCTGATGGAGGCAATGGTTCGGATGGGTTATTATCTGCCCCCCACAATAACAGCAAATAACGCAAACGCTGTAATTCTGCGGTTGGCCGAGCCTGAATCACCGTATAGGCCCGCTGATTATCGACTTTAACCGACGATACCACCGCTACCGGATACCCTTCCGGAAAACGCCCACCTAACCCAGAAGTGACCAGCACATCCCCAACCCGAATATCGGTATTACTTGGTAATGACTCAAATTGCAAATCATCAGCACAGCCTGCACCCGCAACAATAGCCCTGATATCATTACGTAAAACCTGGATTGGCAAAGCATGGGTCGTATCACAAATCAGTAATACCCGGCTGGTAAACTGACTGACAGCAACAACCTGACCAACAATGCCTTTATCACTGATAACCGGTTGCCCTTCATAAACGCCTTCTCTTGATCCCTTATCAATGACCACCTGATCACTATAAGGATTAGCCTTACCGGAAATCACCTGTGTCACCATCATGTGTTCATCCTGACGCAAAGGAGATCCTAACAGTTCACGCAAGCGGGAATTTTCCTGCTTAAGTTGCCCTAACAACAGCATCTCACTGTTTTTAATCAATAACTCTTGGCGTAAGGCGCGATTTTCCAATTGCAGTTGTTCACGGGAGGCAAGCGTTTCTGACACACCATCAAGTACTTGACGCGGGCCATTGGCAAGAAAATAAAATGGGCTGACCACTGTATCCATATAGTTACGGACTTTACTGAGAGCATCAAGGCGGCTGTCTGCCACAACCAGAGTAATGGCAACAATAACAGCAAAGAAAAGTCGTAATTGCAGAGAAGGCCCCCTGCTAAAAATTGGCTTCATAAGCTGCGCTATTCCAAACTGTGCTGTTTCATAAACAATGGAATTCCCAGACAGCAATAGCAAGGAGGTCTGATCTACTCATCATCCCTTCCTCACTTGCAAGTTAATACTCACTCCTCACTGAAGAGCTCACCACCATGCATGTCGATCATTTCAAGCGCTTTTCCACCACCACGGGCAACACAGGTCAACGGATCCTCCGCAACAATGACCGGAATACCGGTTTCCTCTATCAGTAAGCGATCAAGATTACGCAATAGTGCACCACCACCGGTCAGGATCATACCACGTTCTGAAATATCAGAAGCCAACTCTGGCGGGCACTGTTCAAGAGCGACCATGACAGCACTGACAATACCCGTTAACGGCTCTTGCAAAGCTTCAAGAATTTCGTTGGAGTTAAGGGTAAAACCACGCGGTACGCCTTCCGCCAAATTACGACCACGCACTTCAATCTCCAGCATTTCATCGCCAGGATAGGCAGAACCGATAGTATGTTTAATTCGTTCAGCCGTTGCTTCACCAATTAGCGCACCATAATTACGGCGGACATAGTTGATAATAGCCTCATCAAACCGGTCACCACCAATGCGCACAGATGATGAATAAACAACGCCATTCAGAGAGATAACCGCGACTTCTGTAGTACCGCCGCCGATATCCACGACCATTGAACCTGTTGCTTCAGAAACAGGCAGGCCGGCACCGATAGCCGCCGCCATAGGCTCTTCAATCAAAAACACTTCGCGGGCTCCGGCACTGAGCGCAGATTCACGGATGGCCCGGCGTTCAACCTGAGTTGCGCCGACTGGCACACAAACCAAAACTCGCGGGCTTGGGCGCATAAAACTGTTGCTATGAACTTGTTTAATAAAATGTTGCAGCATTTTCTCTGTAACATAAAAATCGGCAATGACACCATCTTTCATCGGACGAATCGCCGCGATATTACCCGGTGTACGACCCAGCATTTGCTTTGCTTCCTGCCCAACGGCAGCAACACTTTTCGATGAGCCTGCACGATCCTGACGGATTGCGACGACAGAAGGTTCATTCAATACAATACCCTGGCCTTTGACATAAATAAGGGTATTGGCGGTACCCAAGTCAATAGACAAGTCGTTGGAAAACATGCCACGAAATTTTTTAAACATAGCGAAAGGATAATCCTGCAAGCTGGGGACGGAACAAAACCCGTCTACTCTACCAACCACATGAAGCAGCGACAAGGCGCATAAGCACCTGCTTCAATAAAAAAGTGGCTACGTTATTCATATCAACAAGGCAATATTCTACGTTACTTTTTCCAAACGGAGCAGAAAAAAACTGCATAAAAATGGGTTAATTTTACCAATTGTTCCATAACGAAGTGCAGGAACCACCCGGTTTTGCATAATTCAGCGTTACAGTGCCACCGTTACCGTCGCAACCGATCTGCTTATCTCTATTTCGACCAGTATCTATTGCTGTAAGTTCACATACGATCGACACTTCTGCTCACTATTTCCGATAGTTAGCTGTAAGTATCAGTCTGTGTAGTGAACAAGTTAATAATGTAATAAATTATAGCTAAAATACAGTATTTCCTGCTATAAAATAATAAAAAACAGAACTTTCTGAAATAACTTACAATATACTGATACTGAAACCTAACACTGACATCACAGGAAAAATGCGAACAGATTCTGTTTTATAATCCATCAACACTTTATTTTTTCTTATATTCTTTATGTAAACTGCCAATTTTTATCTATTCTTATTTAATAACAAAATGACTTACAGAGAACGGAACCATCTAATGAAAGCTCTGCTACTTAAGCAACAACAGAATCAACTATCAGCGTCCATAGAAGAAGTTGATGCTTCTCACCTTCCCGTGGGAGACGTTACCGTCGATATTCACTGGTCAACCCTAAACTATAAAGATGCATTAGCAATCACAGGTAAAGGGAAAATTGTCCGCCAATTCCCAATGATACCGGGTATCGACTTCTCTGGAATTGTACACAGTACAGAAGATCCTCGTTTTCATATCGGTCAGCATGTACTATTAACTGGCTGGGGTGTAGGCGAAAATCATTGGGGTGGCCTGGCAGAACAAGCCAGAGTTTCAGGAGAATGGCTGACACCCTTACCAACCGGCTTGAATAGCAGGCAAGCAATGATCCTTGGTACTGCCGGTTTTACCGCGATGCTGTGTGTTATCGCGCTGGAACAAGGCGGCGTTAAACCAGAAAGTGGTGATGTTATTGTAACCGGTGCCAGCGGGGGTGTAGGAAGTACTGCGATAGCGCTCCTTTCACAACTTGGCTATTCTGTTATTGCCGTTAGCGGCAGACAGGAAAATCACGAATATTTGTTATCCCTTGGGGCAAAAAAAGTTCTGCCACGTAATGAATTTAGCCAACCACCTCGCCCATTAGAAAAGCAGCTTTGGGCTGGAGCAATTGATACGGTAGGCGGTAATGTACTGGCAACAATACTGGCCCAAACTCACTATAACGGTACCATTGCAGCCTGTGGGCTCGCTGGTAGTGCAGATCTGCCAACAACAGTCATGCCATTTATTTTACGGAACGTACGTCTGCAAGGCGTAGAATCTGTCACGGTTCCATCCACCAAACGATCTGCTGTGTGGCAACGCTTGCAAAAACTGCTACCCGCTTCTTTTTATCAACAGTCAACGACTGAGATAACACTGGACCAAGCCGTGGAATACGCAAATAAATTGATAGCTAACCAAGTTACAGGACGTACATTGGTAAGAGTTCGTTAAGAATTGTGACTAGCCTCTAAAGTACAGTGGCTTTATTCTTGACATTTTTTCTGATAAGACCAGTATTTAGCTGCTAAATGCTACGATATCATTATAATGTCGGGCTTTATCGCCGAAATGAACTTGTGGCTGTTTTAAAAAGATGACAAATCGTTAATATAGGATTATGTTGGGCAATTGTTGACAAATTGCCGGAGATACCAGCACAATGGCAGACAAGTTTCACATTTTACTCCTTAATGGGCCTAACCTGAATATGTTAGGAACCCGGGAGCCTGATATCTATGGCAACTTAACGCTCGACGATATCGTCAGCAAATTGTCTGAAGAAGCCCATCAATCAGGGGCTAAATTCAGTCACCTGCAATCCAACGCAGAGTTTGAGCTGATAAATAGAATTCATTCTGCACAGGGTAATACTGATTTTATTTTAATTAACCCTGCTGCACTCACGCATACCAGCGTGGCACTGCGTGATGCATTGCTGACTGTGAAGATCCCATTTATTGAGATCCACCTCTCCAATGTTCACGCGCGCGAGCCATTTCGTCATCACTCATATCTTTCAGATCTTGCTGTTGGTGTAATCTGCGGTTTAGGGGTGGATGGCTATAGCTTTGCATTACAGGCAGCGGTAAACCGCTTGTCAAAAGTCAACTAAATGAAACAGAAGAGTACGGAATCACACTCATGGATATTCGTAAGATAAAAAAACTGATCGAGCTGGTTGAAGAATCTGGCATTTCTGAACTGGAAATTTCTGAAGGGGAAGAGTCAGTGCGCATCAGCCGCGCATTAGCCCCCCAGAGTTTTCCGGCAGCTCAACAATACATTCCCGCCCAGGCACAACAACCTGCACTGGCTAACGCGGTTGAACCTTCTCAGGCACTGCCTGAAATCAGTGATAGATCGGCTGCGTTCAGTGGCCACATTGTTCGTTCTCCACTGGTAGGGACTTTCTATCGTACACCTAGCCCGGATGCGAAACCGTTTATCGAGATCGGCCAACGTGTCAATGTAGGTGATACCCTCTGCATCGTTGAATCAATGAAAATGATGAACCAAATCGAAGCCGACAAAGCCGGTGTGGTTAAAGCGATTCTTGTGGAAAACGGTCACGCCGTTGAATTTGACGAGCCATTGGTCGTCATCGAATAACGAGGCGCTCCCATGCTTGATAAAATTGTAATTGCTAACCGTGGTGAAATTGCCCTGCGTATCCTGCGAGCTTGTAAAGAGTTAGGGATCAAAACCGTTGCGGTACATTCCTCTGCGGATCGTGACTTAAAACACGTCCTGTTGGCAGACGAAACAATCTGTATTGGCCCGGCAACTTCTGCAAAAAGTTATCTTAATATCCCTGCGATTATTTCTGCAGCAGAAATTGCTGGCGCAGTCGCCATTCACCCTGGCTACGGTTTTCTGTCCGAAAATGCAGATTTTGCTGAACAGGTTGAACGTTCTGGCTTTATTTTTATCGGCCCAAAAGCAGAAACGATCCGCCTGATGGGTGATAAGGTTTCTGCTATCAATGCGATGAAAAAAGCTGGCGTTCCTTGTGTACCTGGCTCTGATGGCCCATTGTCTGATGACACAGAGAAAAACAAAACCATTGCTAAACGCATCGGCTACCCTGTCATCATCAAGGCATCCGGTGGCGGTGGCGGTCGCGGTATGCGCGTCGTCCGCAGTGATAAAGATCTGGAACAATCAATCAATATGACCCGTGCGGAAGCAAAAGCCGCTTTCAATAACGATATGGTTTATATGGAAAAATTCCTTGAGAATCCACGTCATATTGAGATCCAGGTATTGGCCGACGGTCAAGGTCAAGCCATTTATCTGGCTGAACGTGATTGCTCTATGCAACGCCGTCACCAGAAAGTTGTTGAAGAAGCCCCTGCACCCGGTATCACGCCAGAAATGCGTCGCAGTATTGGTGAACGTTGTGCTAACGCATGTATCGAAATTAGCTATCGTGGTGCCGGTACTTTCGAATTCCTGTATGAAAATGGCGAATTCTATTTCATTGAGATGAACACCCGTATTCAGGTCGAACATCCAGTGACAGAAATGATTACCGGTGTTGATCTGATTAAAGAACAATTGCGGATTGCTGCCGGTATGCCACTTTCAATTAAACAGAAAGATGTTGTTATTCGTGGTCATGCTATTGAGTGTCGTATCAACGCCGAAGATCCGAATTCGTTCCTGCCAAGCCCAGGTAAAATTACCCGCTTCCACTCGCCAGGTGGATTTGGTGTACGTTGGGAATCGCATATTTATGCTGGCTACACCGTACCACCTTACTATGATTCAATGATTGGTAAGCTGATTACTTACGGTGAAAATCGTGATAACGCCATTGCCCGCATGAAAAACGCGTTGGCAGAATTGATTATTGATGGCATCAAGACGAATGTCGAGCTTCAACAGACAATTATGAATGATGAAAACTTCCAGAATGGTGGCACCAATATCCACTATCTGGAGAAAAAACTGGGATTACAGGAAACTTAAAACCGGTTTAATGACATCAGTATCTTTGAAGGGGCGTTTAAACGCCCCTTTAACTTACTGATAAAATACGACTTTTTAACCAAGTGGCAAAATGACCGTGTTAACGAAGAATATGAGATTTTATCAAAACATTTAACAGGATTAATAACATTAAAAAAAATCATTAAAATAAAAGATTTTGCATGACTGAAAGAAGTTTACGAAAAATGAAAAATAATCGTTAAAAAGCCGGGAAGCTTTTAGATTAACCGGATTAATAGAGAGAAAAGAATAAAAACGTTTAGCAATATTAAAAACGATTAAAGAAATAGGCTTTGATTTTAATATCATTGTAATATATGTTACCCTCTGGTTTTAAACCTGAAAAATCAAATAAAGGAAAAAGAAAA
>NZ_JBHFKZ010000049.1:0-40829 GCF_042879375.1 Photorhabdus sp. RM323S | reverse complement strand
CAAGGTTTAGGTGCAATATTATCAGGAACGATGGCTTGTCTCAGAGGCCGATATAACGGTGGGGGATGGCTGCGTGTCTCTATTGATGCCTTCATGTGTGCCATGTTCGCATGGTTCATTCGTGACATTTTAAATCTTTTTGGTCTGAATCCTGACTTGGCATACATCGGTAGCGTAGTGATTGGTTATTTGGGTACTGATTTTATTGGTCAATTACTTCGTAGATCAGCAGAGAAAAGAGCGGGGGTATCTGATGCAAAGTAGAGGCGTTCGTAATAATAACCCCGGTAATATCGACTATAACCGTTTCAACAATTGGCAGGGGCAATTACCTTATGATCAAAAGATTGAACCCCGGTTCTGTCGGTTTGAGTCACCCGAATATGGCATTCGAGCACTGTTCAAGCTACTGCAAAACTACCAACGCAAGCACAATCTGAACACGGTCAGAGAGATTATCAATCGTTACGCCCCGCCAAATGAGAATAATACGGAAAGCTACATCCAGTTCGCAGCTAAAAAGGTAGGTGTATCTGCGGATGATCGGATATCCACCCAAGACAAGATAACCCTGTTCGCTTTAGCTGAGGGCATTATCAAGATGGAGAACGCCAATCAGCAACCCTATTCACCGGAGACGTTCGAACGGGCGTTTGAGATGCTATAAGGAATTGAGTGATGAGCATTATTCAGATTCTGGTTCCAGTAATTTATTTTGTCGGTGTGATTGCGGCATTTATTATTTTTACATTGATAGAAAAACGCGCTAATGATCCGGAAGGTTTTGGACTCATTTTGTTTATGTCATTTCTGTGGCCGCTATTTGTTATTTTGATGCCAATTATTTTTGGATTCGGTTTTCTCAATAATAAATACGATCAATTCGTTGGCAGACGGTCATGAAATTCAACGCTCATTACTACACGATACTCGCATTGATCGTTATTTCACTGACAGCGTATTACTATCACGCTGAGTTACAGAGAGAGCAACGTGTCACAAAGCAGCAGCAAGAAGACATTCAGCAACTCACAGACGCTATCAACTATCAGAACTCCCACATCACGATGTTGAACGAATTGGATGTTAAACATACAAAGGAGCTTACCAATGCCAAATCTGAAATTGATGCTCTGCGTGGTGATGTTGCCGCTGGTCGTCGCCGGTTGCGTATCGCGGCCACCTGTAATCAAAGCGAAACCGATTCCTCCGGCAGCGTGGGCAATGCAGGAGCCCCACGATTTAACCCGACAGGTGAACAAGATTATTTCGATCTCCGAAGGATGATTGTTGAGAACGAAAAGCAAACTAAATACTTGCAGGACTACATCAAAACTCAATGTCAGTAACAGCCTCGTTTAATTCGGGGCTTTTTTATATCCGTATTTTCACCGCGCACCTCATGCGCATTCAAACCCAAAGAACCTGTTTAGGAAATAGAGCCTGAGAAATTCAGTATTGTGCTGATTCTTTGGTCTGATTTTCTATGAGGCAGGCTCTATCTCTAAAAAGGTAAAGCACAATGAATTACCCAACTATCGTAATTGAAAACATTCAAGTCCGTAGTAATGAGCATGGCACCTATAACCTTAATGACTTACATAAAGCCGCAATAGCGGGAGGTTTAGCGCAAAAGTGGCAGGTGCCTAGTCAATTTCTCTCTTCTGATGGAATTCAGGCATTTATCGATGAAGTTTCCAAAGTGCTAAAAAACACTTTGGAACAAAATCAAATACTTGATGTTATTCGTGGTGGTGCTTATCGCGGTACATGGGCGCATGAGCTCATTGCTCTTCGTTATGCTGCTTGGCTCTCCCCGGCTTTCGAAGTGAAAGTTTATCAAACATTCCGTGCTTTTATTCTCAGTCATCTGGGTAAGTTTGCGCAGGCAAACCGGCTTGAGCTTGAATATCAAAGTAAGAAACGGAAAGTGAGTACAGCAGCGAGAATAATGAACAAGTGGGGCGTGGGTGGAGAGAAACATAAAATCGAATCAGAAAGGGATCTACTGGCTAAAGAAATGCAGGTTTCTATTCCTGGTTTGGTGGAGATGAAATAATGGATATGCCAACCCATGAATTTTTTTGCTGGCGTGTTGCGGAAGCATATTGCTATCACCTGATGAAAGTTAATCAATGTCTGGTATACCGTCATTTATTTGGTGATATACAAATAAACCAGCATTTCATTGCTGGTTTGCTTGATGGCAGGCTAAGGGAAAAACTCAACCACGATAGTCAGGCGCGGTTTTACTACAAGCTGCTTGAACCTTTTGAAAGAAAGCCCGATGAGCGAGTTGTCTTTATCGGTGGTGTTGCACCGGCACTAAGCAGACGTGGCAAACGATACATGAACGCTTTCCTGCATGAATTCGGGATGATGCTGATGGATATCGGCGTCAGAGAAGAGAGTGGGCGCTATCAGCTGCCGACTGATGAAGACAACATTGTTTTCCCATGGCATGAGTAAATACAGCTCAGTTAAGCCCAAATCCTGATTTTACAATATTCCGCAAAAGGTGCTCATGAAGTGCCTTTGACAGAGTTTTGTATAAGTTTTATAGGCTAATGGTATCGCGTTACCGCGGGTTTATATTTTGAGATGTAGCACAATATTCTAATTCCAACCGTTTCCGGGCTGGAAAGGGTTCAATGAGGGTTTTGATGTGGAAATAAAAAAGCCAACACTGGCATCAATACATTTAGATGCCAGCGAATTAAAAGATCAAATTAATACCTTGGTTGAGTTACTTAGACTTGAACCCTGCTTTCTTGAAGGCATCCGAGATGAGTTTCTTGGCATAATCTTTGGACTGCTTGACGATATCGTCCTTACTGATGGACTTTCCACATTTACTGCAAACAGTTCCATCGATATCACTTATTTTCTTAAGTTTGATTTGGGATCTTACAACAAGGTTATTGCCGCAATGCGGGCAAGAGTAGCTGATCTTACTCATGAGTAATCCTCATTTGACTGTGGATTGATCAACATATCAATTTTTCTTGACTGTGGAAAGCGAGAAACCCACGCCGCCTGAGCGGGTTAACAAAGCAGGCATATAATCCGATAAGTCGTAATACCGGAAAATTAAAACATGAACGATTTTGAATTCTACGCATGGATAACCCCAATCCTTACTGGGCGGTTTCTGGTTCATGCTACACGGCAATTTTCTGTACGGCTTAATGTGTTGGGGTGTTTCTGCTGCGTGGGCGTGGTGGAAAATCAGATAACAGGTCGCCCAGTGCGGCCTTTTTTATTTAAGGGAAAGAGATGGCTCAAAAGAAAGTCACGCTCACAGATGAGCAGAAGATTCTTTTCGATGCCTTAACGAAATTACAACAGAAATTCGCATTGGGTATCTTAAAAGGATTGAATCAGATAGATGCTTATAAGCAGGCAGGATATAAGGCAAAGACAGAAGAAACGGCCCATTCTTGCGCAAGCGAAATCCTAAGAAATCCTAAGGTCAAAGCCTTTCTCGACGCAATGAACCAAGAAGCCGTCTCTGATGCTGTTATGAGTCGTCAGGAAGCCTTAGAGCGGCTTTCTACAATGGGCCGAGTATCTATCTATGACATTGCTGAGTTTCGCAACAGTCAAATTGGCGAAGACGAAGACGGCAAGCCAGTCTTTCAGGCTTCATTGCAATTCAAAGATTCAGCACTACAAGACCCGCTGTATCTGAGCGCCATCTCAGAACTGACTACAGGCAAAGACGGCATCAAGTTAAAGCTTCATGACCCCAAGGCTGCAATCAAGCAGCTGTCAGAACTGATGGGCTGGGAAGCACCGAAGAAGACAGAGCTTACGGGTAAAGATGGCGGGCCGATTAAAACAGAGAACATCAACATGACGCCAGAAGAAGCCGCGGAGCGGTATAGAAAAATGATGGGGTAACCATGCCTATTCCGTTCCCTTTTGACTTTAAAAAACCAGACTACATGCAAGTGTTTGAATGGCGAATGGAGCGGTTACAACGCATTCGTAAGAACCCGGATTCATTACCCGCACTGAAAGCTTTTTATAAAGATAATCCGGCTCAGTTCATCATTGACTGGGGGATGACTACGGACCCGCGCAATATTGATTATGGCTTACCTGTCACTATCCCATTCCTGTTATTTCCGAAACAGGAAGAATGGGTTCATTGGATTATGGAACGGCGGCGTAATCAAGAAAATGGCATTACTGAAAAAAGCCGTGAAATGGGGTTGAGCTGGACGGCGGTCGGCATGGCCTGTTCACTTTGTCTGTTTAATAAAGAAATGGTGATCGGCTTTGGCTCACGCAAAGAGGAATACGTAGATAGCACCGGTGACCCAAAAGCTTTGTTCTGGAAAGCCCGTAAGTTCGTTGAAACATTACCCGTTGAATTTCGGGGTAGCTGGAACGAGAAGAAACACGCACCGTACATGCGTGTTGAATTCCCTGATTCTGGGGCTGTGATCAAGGGTGAAGCTGGCGATAACATCGGCCGTGGCGACAGGACAACGCTTTATCTAGTTGATGAGTCCGCATTTCTTAAACGCCCGTTATTGATTGATGCGGCGTTATCACAAACAACACGGTGCCGTATTGATCTTTCATCAATTAACGGTATGGCAAATCCGTTCGCACAAAAGCGTCACGGTGGAAAAATCCCGGTATTCACATTCCATTGGCGCAGCGACCCACGTAAAGATGATGCGTGGTACAAAAAAGAATGCGAAAAAATTGACAACCCAGTCGTCATAGCACAAGAACTGGATTTGAACTATAGCGCCTCTGCTGAGGGGGTTCTCATTCCTTCTGATTGGGTTCAGGCGGCTATTGACGCACACATTAAGCTGGGTATTCAGCCAACAGGGCAACATTTAGGAGCGATGGACGTTGCTGATGAGGGCAGGGACAAAAACGCATTCTCCGTTCGCTACGGCTTCCTTCTTAAAGAAGTGAAAGAGTGGTCGGGTGTTGGGAGTGACATTTACGCATCAGTGGTAAAAGTGTTTAGCTTTTGTGATGAATACGGCCTTGATGAATTCCGGTTCGACGAGGACGGCTTAGGGGCTGGCGTGCGAGGTGATGCGAGAGCTATTAACGAACTGCGCAAAGCTGAACGTCTGAGACAGATAACCGCTACACCGTTTCGCGGAAGCGGCGGCGTATTCGATCCTGATGAGGAAGCGGTACCGGGCGACAATGGAAAACCGGCGCGCATCAATAAGGACTTTTTCGCCAACGCCAAAGCACAAAGCTGGTGGCATTTACGTAAATTATTTCGCAATACGTTTCGTGCTATTCAAGGCATGGATTACAACCCGGACGAGATTATTTCTATTTCCGGCAATCTCGACAATAAAGACAAGTTGATCATTGAACTGTCCCAACCGACCTACTCAATAAATGGTGTGGGGAAAATCGTTGTGGATAAACAACCAGACGGTACGAAATCGCCGAACCTCGCAGACACTGTGATGATCAACTATGCGCCGATGGATGCCGATCTGGATATTTGGCGGTTATTAGGAAGGAAGGGTTAATGGCTCGTAAACGCAACAACGGTGCGAAAAAGTCAGTTAGGACCGCTGACGGGTATAACAACTTTGCCGCAAAACTGGGTGGATATACATCGAATATTCAGACGGGTGGCACTTACATTCCCGGCTACATATCACGCAACAGAGTGCAGATTGAGTTTGGCTATCGTAGCTCATTCTTAATTGGTGCGGGTGTCGATGCGATGGCTGACGATATGACGCGAAAAGGCATATCGATCAGTTCAAGAATGAAGCCAGACGCAAAAGGTCAGCTCGAAACGCTCTGGGAAGATATCGGGCTGTGGGATGAGTTAAACAATACGCTGAAATGGGCGCGGTTATATGGTGGTGCATTACTAGTGGCACTGATCGACGGTCAGGACATGTCTACGCCGCTCAATCCCGAAACCATCAGTGAAGGACAATTCAAAGGCGTAATGTGTCTTGATCGGTGGATGGTCAAACCGACAGACAGTGACTTAGTAAAAGAGTACGGCCCGCACTTCGGGAAACCCCAGTTCTATAACGTGGTGATCAATCAACAGGGCATTCCGCCTTGGAAAATTCATTATTCACGCGTCATTCGAATGGAAGGCGACACGCTGCCATTTCAGCAAGCACAAACAGAAAATGGCTGGGGGATGTCAGTGGTAGAGCGCATCTTCGAGAGGGTTCAGGCGTTCGATACAGCCACTGTAGGGACGACTCAACTCATCCACAAAGCGCACTTGCGGACGTACAGCATCGATGGCCTAAGAAAAATATTGGCTACGGGCGGTGCATTGAAAGATGTCTTAATGCAACACATGGATATGATCCGTGAATATCAAACTATCGAAGGCATGACGATAATGGATGCTAAAGACATATTTCAGACTCACAGCTATTCGTTCTCAGGGATTGCCGATGTCATCCTGCGCTTTGCCGAACAAGTCTCTGGCGCTACAGGTATCCCGCTTGTCCGTTTGTTTGGTCAGTCTCCAGCGGGTTTCAGTACTGGCGATGGGGATTTAGAGAACTATTACAGCCGGGTTAACACACTACAAGAAAGACGTCTCAGACGACCTTTACGCTGGCTGCTGGATATCTCGCATCGGTCACTATTCGGCGAGCCGCTTCCTGACGATTTTACGTTTGAGTTCAATAAATTATGGGAAATGTCGGACACAGACAGAGCAACAATGGCTAACAATGTCGCCACGGCTATTAGTACGCTGGTGGATCGGCAAATCATGCCCGTTCACGCCGCAATGACAGACTTACGTAACATGGCTGACATTATCGGCATCGGAGGTTCAATCACAGATGAAGACATTGAAAGCGCAAAAACGCAGTGGGAGGAGTCTGAATCTGAGGCCGAGCCTCCGCCGACGCTCAATAGTACAGTACGAGAAAAGCCTACAGGCGATAGTCAGCCAAATAAATCAGATCATCATTGGCTCTTACGATGGTTCTCAAGCTAGCGCTGATACCGTCTCTGGTCATCTTATCGACTACTCACAGGTTCTTGACGATTGGATTAATTCCGTTGCGCATAAAATGTTCATGCAAGTAGAGGGTGAAGAATGGCACCAGTGGCGGTCAGTATCGCAAGAGATTTCAGTGGGACTGCGGGATGTGGTTGGCAATACACCGGTTGGGCAAGTAGCGCAAGACATTGTTTATCGGCAAATCCAACTGATGAAGTCATTACCGCTTGAAGCCGCTGAACGCGTCAAAGAGATTCAGGACAGGGCAATACAGGCAGTTATCAACGGCGAACGGCCGGGTGAGCTTTATAAGATGATCATGATGTCAGGCAATGTAGCAGCAGGTCGGGCAAGGATGATAGCGCGTACCGAAATTGGCAGGGCGACAACGGCACTTACGCAAGCTCGTGCGTTGTCCGTTGGTTCTGAGGGGTATTGGTGGCGTATCGAAGGTGCCGGTACCCGACCTTCACACAGAAAGATGAAAGATAAATTTGTGCGCTGGGAAGATCCCCCGACGCTTGACAGCATGACAGGTCATGCCGGCTGCCTTCCGAACTGTAAATGCTGGCCGGAAGTTCATATACCCCCGCCGAGAAAGTAACCCATGAAATATTTTTTTACGACGAAGCTTGGGGAAACGCGCTATCTGCAAGCCGATGGCTCTTTGCTGTGTAAAGATGTGCCGATAGCGCGTACTGGCACCCAAACTTATCTTCCCGAAGAAGTCGACTTACAGCCCGATGCCAGTGGCTTAGTGACTATTTACCGCACAGAAGATGAAGTGTTTTCGCCGGAGACAATGGCGAGTTTTGAAGGTGTGGCCGTTACGCTCGATCATCCGGAAGATGCGGAAGGAAATAATGTTTTTGTTAATCCTTCCAACTTCTCAGAGCTGGCTCACGGACATATCCAAAACGTCCGGCGTGGTACCGGCGATAAGTCGGATTTGCTGATCGCTGACGTGCTGGTTAAGCGACAAGAAGCTATTGACGCAGTGAATGCAGGAATGACAGACGTCAGTTGCGGCTATGACACGAAATACAAGCAACTGGCTCCGGGCAAGGGCAAGCAATATCAAATCAGAGGAAACCATCTCGCCATTGTTGAAAATGGCCGGGCGGGTTCGCGCTGTGCAATCGGGGATTCAGCCCCAACATTCAAGAAGGAGAAGCCTGTTATGTCATGGCTTAAAAAATTAGCGACAGCTGTTAAAACACGAGACGATGACACGTTAGCGAAACTCATCGATGAAGCGCCGGAACTCCCATCTGACGGAATGACATCTATTCCGGGTGCGACAATCAATATCAATGTACCGTCTCAGGCAACGGCATTACCGCCCGCTGAACGCACGACCATTGATGATAATCCCGACGACCCCAAAAACAAAACCGGGGATAACGATGTCCCGGAATGGGCCCAGAAATTTATGGACTCCATATCGAGTCGTCTGGATACATTGGAGGGGAAGACGGCGGACAGTAACCCTGATGACGAAGAGGAAGACGCGAAAGTCACGGGTGATGCTGCATATCGTCGTAATATCATTGCTGACGCAGAGATCATTTGCCCGGGATTTAAGCCCACAGGGGATAAAGGACTTAAGCGTCAAGTGCTGGATCACGCTATGCGCACGGGTGACAGCCTGAAATCATTTGGTATTAGTGATTTTTCAAAAACACCAAAAGCAACCGTTGACGCGGTGTTTAACGCAGCGGCAGAAATTAACCGGCAAAAGAACCGGTTCAGCCCTGCGTCTCAAACTGTTGATACTGCGGGTTCGGCAGTGGGATCAAAGCACGCTACACCGGCACAACTGAATGAGTTGTACGCCAACCTCTGGAAACGTAACAAATAAGGTAAATACAATGGGTGGAATTTCTTATCTTGACAGGATGCCGCTGGGCATTCCGGGTGCGGTAACGCGTCCTCGTGACCTGACTATTCAGCCAGAAACCTTCGATCCCGAGAAGTTGTTCAGTGCATACGGGCTGGTGGGAAAATATTCGAACGGAAAATTTGTACCGCTTGAGGAAGGCGATACGGTGGACAAGGTGAAAGGCATTCTCGTTCGTCCTTATCCTATCCAGTCACAAACCGATCTGGCTTATCTCGGTATTAAAGTCGGGTCCGCCGCTGACAATCTGAAACGGGGTTATATCTGCGTGTCAGCGGGTTCATCCGCGGCTAGTGCAGGTAAAGGCAATCCGGTTTATGTGCGTGTTGCCGGGGCTACAGCCGAGAGTCCGCTGGGGTCAATGATGTTGACGCCCGATGCGACGGCAGAAAATACACCGGTCCTTCCGGGCGCAGAAGTGATGGGGCCGGGAGACGCTAACGGCAACATTGAAATTGCTTACAACATTTAAGGAACGCTATGTTTACTATCGATAAAGCTACCAGAGATTCCACCGGTGTGTTTCTTATCGGTGAACTGGAACGCAAAGACCAGACACTGAACATGCCGCTGGTGTCAACCAAGTGGTCACGTGATATGCCACTTCGTACCGATGTTTCTATTGCGGATGAAGTGTCCTCCTACACCAATACCTCACTTGCGGCGGCGGGGGGCTCAAACCCCGCGGGTAAAAACTGGGTCAGCAAAACATCAACCGCCAATTCCGGACCCATCCTGAATATTGAACGTACGGCTCAAGCGCTTGAGTTGTGGGGGATGGAAGTGGGCTATACCGTCACCGAACTGGCTTCGGCTATGCAAGTGGGACGCCCCATTGACAGCCAGAAATACGACGCGATGAAGCTAAAATACAACATGGACGTTGACGAGCAGGTATACATCGGTGATGTGGAAAAAGGCATGTGCGGATTACTGAACATCCCGCAAGTTATCCCGCGCGCAGCCCCCGCTCCGTGGACGGCCCAGACAGATCCGGATGTTATCGTTCAGGATTTCAATATCCTGCTTACAGATGCTTGGGTGTCGTCTGGCTATGCGATTTGTCCGGGTAAAGTGGGTCTGGCACCTGAATTGTTCGGGTTGCTATCGAGCAAAAAAGTCTCTTCTGCCGGGAATATCTCTGTGCTGGAATACGTGAAAATCAACACGATCGCTTTTCAAGAGAACGGCGAACCACTTGAAATTGTTTCAATGAAATGGGCGTCAAAACGTGGTGCTCGCGGGGCACACAGAATGGTCGCTTATACACAGGAAGAGCGATATATTCGCTTCCCGCTGGTACCACTATTAAACACACCGTTGGAGTATCGCGGCTTGTGGCAACTGACAACCTATTACGGTCGTTTGGGGCAGGTTGAAACGCCGTATGCGAATACCATTGCCTATCTTGATGTGCCGGTGCAGTGATAAAAAGGACGGTGGGAGATCCCCGCCCCTTATTCAGAGGTGAAAAATGAAATATCTCGTTTCAGGTAAAGCTATCTTATGTTTTGAAGATGGCCGCGCCGTTACGCTTGAACCCGGTATTCACGAATATACGGATGATGTCGCGGGACACTGGGCCTTCCCTTTTTATGCTCAGACATTAGACAATCCTGTTGTTCCGCAGGACGACAAAAAGGGGAGGGCTGGCAATGGCAAAAAACAGTCTTCTTCCGACAGTTGATCAGTTCCGTACCGACTTTCCCGAATTTTCAGACAAAACCCACTATCCCGACACTGCAATCCATTTCTATCTCAGCCAGGCGGATAAGCTACTCGACCAAAACGTACACGGTGACCAGTTCGTCTATCTGGCCGAACTGTTCACGGCCCATTACGTTGAGCTGAAAGGGAAAGCTATTGTCGGCGTGTCTATCAGCGGCAACGTAAATACCGCCGCTGGTGGGGTAGCGACGTCAAAATCGGTCGATAAAATCAGTGTCAGCTATGACGTGTCCGGCATCATTAATCCTGATGCCGGATTCTGGAATAACACGGCATACGGACGTGAGTTTTTTTGGTTGTGGTCCATGTTCGGTGCCGGGGGGAGACAACTGTTATGAAAAGCGGTCTGACTGTCAGGGTGGACAATGCGGCGGCGATACTGGCATCCCTCAAAAAGCTATCAGGTATGGATGTACTGGTGGGTATTCCCGCTGAAAACGCAACACGCGAAGACGGGGAGGCGCTAAACAACGCGGAAATCGGCTATCTGCAATCAACCGGGGGCGAGGTCAAGCTGGGTGGACGAACGGTTACGCTTCCACCGCGCCCATTTCTTGAACTCGGTATTGAGGATACCAAGGACCGCACAACCCTGCATTTAAAAGCGTCGGCGGAATTGGCATTGGAAGGTAAACAGGATGCGGCTATTCGTGAGCTGGAAAAAGCGGGACAGATCGCACGGGAGGGGGCAAAGAAAGTGATCAGTGACGGCGACCGGCTTTTTCCTCTGTCAGAAAAGACCCTTCGGAATAGGCGTGCTCAGCGCATCCCCGGCGACAAGCCACTTTACGCCCATGGCTATCTGTTGCGCGCTATCAACTATGTAGTGAGGAATAAAAATGCCACTTCTTGATGTCACTGATGTTTTATTTGACCCCGACTTTTGCGATACGACACTGAAATATACCCGGCGAACGGTCATTGTCGATGATGACGGGTTTGCCACTTCGGAAAAAACCACCAAAGGGTTTGCCGGGGTAGTGACCGTTGATAGTTCTCTTGAGGCCCAGATAAGAATGTCCGGGCAAGTCGTCAGCGGTAATATTCTGATTATCACAACAACACGGTTGATAGCAGGCGAAACCGACAAAGCGGGGGATGTAGTCACGTATCAAAACCGGGATTACTTAGTTAAATCGGTTGATCCGTATACCGCTTACGGCGCTGGGTTCGTGCAGGCGCATTGTGAGCTGTTGCCCTTTGATGGAGGGATGCCCATTGAGCAATAGCACACAACAACCGGGCTGGCTTACGCCGATGTCAGCCCCGGATTATGATCGTGAGGTTGAAAGGAAGTTATCCCACTGGATAAGCGCAGTCAGCGGATTACCGGGGAAGATGATGTTTCCGAAATGGCAGCCAAACGACGAAACGCGCGTCTTTCCAAGTAACGATACTAACTGGTGTGCCTTCGGGATTTCATCGATAGTTTCCGATGACACGCCCGCTTTCGTTAATCAGACCGATGACAGCACCGAATTATGGCGTCATGAAGAAATCGAATGCTTAGTTTCATTTTATGGTCCAGCCGGTCAGCACTACTGCACACAATTCAGGGATGGGGTAACACTCAGTCCGAACAACGCAGAGTTAAATCAGGCCGGTCTGTCACTCAGCAACTACAGTCGTATTTTTGCTGCGCCTGAACTCATCAACAACCAGTGGGTGCGTCGTTATGACATGACGGTCACCTTGCGGCGAAAGGTCGAGCGTGAATACGGTGTTAAATCGCTGGTGGAAGCACCTGTAAAATTCTTTGGAGATTAAATTATGCAGGGATTACCTGTTTCAAATATCGTCAATGTTACGATAAATATGGCCCCGCGGGCTGCGCAATCCCGGAACTTTGGCTCACTACTGATTGTGGGTGCCAGCAATGTGATTGATACCCACGAGCGGTTACGCTTGTATTCCGATATTGATGGTGTCGGGGCGGATTTTGGTCTGGATACCCCAGAATATCAGGCCGCCGCACTGTATTACTCTCAGTCACCCCGTCCGGTTGATTTGTATATGGGGCGATGGGTAAAAGATCAGGCATTGGCTGTCTTACGAGGGGCGATACTGACCAAACAACAGCAAGCCATCAGTAAGTTTACAACTATCACGGATGGTTCTTTTAAGTTAACGCTTAACGGTAAAGAAACGATATGCAGCGGCGTCGATCTGAGTAAAGAGACCAATCTTAATGGTGTGGCCCAACGGATAACGGAAAAGCTGAAAGAGTGCACGGTGACGTGGGATACCTCCCGTTTCGTCATTTCATTGCAAGCATCGGGTACGATGGGTTATGCCTCATCCGCTAGCGCGGGGACTTATATCGGCGACCTGTTAAAACTGGATCAGGGATCTGGCGCTACGGCTATCGAACCCGCCAAAGCAGAAACGATTGCTGAGGCGGTGGCAGCACTGGGGGCGGTATCCAATGGCTGGTATGGGCTGGTGGTGGCTGATAACTCTCTGACGGATGAAGATGTTTTGTCTGTGGCTGATTACATCGAGTCCGCGTCTGTGTCCCGTATTTATGGACATACAGCACAGAAAACAGATGCATTGGATACTGATGTTGACACTGATATCGGCTCAAAGCTGAAAGGTGGAAACTATCAGCGCACGCTCTGGCAATATTCATCGGGTAAACCTTATACCGTGGCTTCTCTGATGGGGCGGATGTTCACCGTCAATTTCAACGGTAACAACACCACGATAACCTTGAAATTTAAACAGGAACCGGCAGTAACCGCAGAAAACCTCACCGCGACGCAATCCAATGCTTTGAAGAAGAAAAATGGCAACGTGTTTGTTAAATACAACAACGATACGGCCATCATTCAGGAAGGCGTCATGGCGAACGGGGATTTCATCGATGAGCGCCACGGTCTGGACTGGTTACAGAACTACGTTCAGAACAACCTGTATAACCTGCTTTATACCAGTACCGGTAAGATCCCGCAGACTGATGCGGGTGTGACGCGCTTACTCACCAATGTTGAGCAATCACTTGATCAGGCTGTTACTAATGGGTTGGTGGCCCCCGGTGTCTGGAACGGCGGGCAGATTGGACAAATTCAGCCCGGTGACACACTGACTAAAGGGTATTACGTCTATGCACCGGCAATTGCAACGCAGGCACAGGCTGATCGGGAGGCCCGCAAAGCACCGGTTATTCAGTGCGCTATCAAATTGGCCGGCGCTGTCCACTACGCTGATGTCATTATTAATGTAAATAGGTAAGGGCTTATGGCTACATATTCATTTATGGATGTTTCAGCATCCCTAACCGGCCCGACCGGGGTTATTGATGTCGGGTATGGTTCAGCGACGTCAGACGAAGGGATCACGGTCACCATGACCGAAGCCAAAAACACCATGACCATCGGTGCCGATGGTGAGGGGATGCACTCGTTACATGCGGGTAAATCCGGCTCTATCACCGTGAACCTGCTGAAAACCTCACCGACAAATAAAAAATTGTCACTCGCTTACAACGCACAATCACTGTCATCAGGTACATGGGGGAATAACGTGATTGTGATCCGTAACACGGTTTCCGGTGAAATCACGACAGCGCGGGGCTGTGCTTTTCAGAAGCAACCCGATTACACGAACGCAAAAGACGGCGGTACGGTTGCGTGGGTGTTTGACTGCATCAAAATCGATCAGGTATTAGGGGAGTTTTAACAATGGAATTTGAAATTAACGGTATTCAGTATCGCACTGCAAAGTTAAGCGTGTTCGATCAACTCAAAGTGTCGCGTAAATTACTGCCGGTATTAGCAGGGCTGGTATCAGATATTCGCGCCGTACAGACAATGGCACAAGATAGGAACATGGAAGGCGCTTTAGAGAAGGCGCTGCCTAAAATTGCGCAAGCCGTTTCTGACTTAAGCGACGAAGATTGCAATGCGATCCTCTATCCATGCTTATCAGTTGTGTCGCGTCAGCATGGCAAAGGGTGGACTGCTGTATTCTCTCAGGGGGTATTGCATTTCGATGACATTGACTTACCCACGTTGTTGCAACTTGTCGCTCGCGTAATTGGGGATTCACTGGGAAATTTTTTGCACGCACTCCCCGCACAAGAGACGCCGTTCCCGCCAGCGGCTTAGTACTCGATTGCCTGCCTGACGGGGAAGATTATCTGATGCGCCCCGTCGACGCCGGCTATATCCACTACCCCGATCTCTTAAGCGGTGCCGTTGACTTAGCGGATATTGCACGCATGAATGACTGGCTGGATTTAAAAGCCGACAATGAAGCCCGTATAGCCCGCTGGAGGGACGCAAATGAGCGATAACGTTAACATCATTAAAGATTTCCTGATCAGCCTGGGGTTTGATGTAGACGAGAAAGGCCGGGGTAAATTTGATGCCGTGTTAAAAGGTGTCACTGCCAACGTGCTAAAAGTCGGTGCCGCAGTTGAAGGGGCCGCGCTCACTATTGTCGGATTTACAACCAAAATTGCCGCGGGTCTGGATAAACTCTACTGGCAGTCACAGAGAACCGGGGCCACCGTCGCCGGCATCAAAGCGTTGGGTTATGCCGTCGCACAAATGGGCGGCAGTGCAGAAGCCGCGCAGGGTGCGTTAGAAAACATGGCGCGTTTTATGCGCAATAAT
Organism: Photorhabdus sp. RM323S; assembly: GCF_042879375.1. NCBI lineage: Bacteria > Pseudomonadati > Pseudomonadota > Gammaproteobacteria > Enterobacterales > Morganellaceae > Photorhabdus > Photorhabdus sp. RM323S. The sequence goes on along the minus strand of NZ_JBHFKZ010000049.1, from coordinate 25,591 downwards.
CCCGGTGCGGAGGGCTGGCTTAATCGGCTTGGGGTGCAGACTCGCGACTCATCCGGTCAGATGCGTGATGCAGCGAGCATACTGGCGGGCGTCGGCCAGAAACTGAGCAACATGCCGTATTATCGCGCCAATCAATACGCCCAGATGCTCGGTATTGATGAAAATACGCTAATGGCTATGCGGCGTGGCTTAGCGGGGTTTACTGCTGATTATCAGAGGATGTTGCAGAAAACCGGGTTCAATGCGGATAAAGCCGCGCAACAGGCCAATAAATTCACCACTGCACTACGTGGCTTTAACGCGCTACTGGGTATTCTTCGGGATAAAATTGGCGCAAATTTGGCTAACGGTTTAGCCGGCTCTTTCGACTCGTTACGTCAGAAAATACTGGATAACTTCCCCAAAATTGAAGCGACACTCACTAAGATTATCAAAGGCATTCTCTGGTTTGCTGAGGTCTTTAGTCGCATGGTTTACCGGGTGGTTCAAGGTATTGGAGATGTCATAGATTGGTGGAAGCGACTGGATGAAAGCAGCAAAATGCTGATTGCCATGTTCGGGGCTATCGTTGTTGCCTGGCGTCTTCTGAACAGCGCGTTCCTGATGTCACCCATCGGCGCGATCACGGTATTAATCGGTGCGCTTCTTCTTCTCTATGACGACTATAAAACATGGAAAGAAGGCGGTAAAAGCCTGATCGACTGGAGCAAGTGGGAAAAAGATATCGACCGCGCCGTTGAGGCGTTTAAAACCCTCGGAAAGTGGATTAAAAAAGGCGTTGATGGCGTTGGCGGCTGGAAAAATGCATTCTTAATTCTTGGCGGAGTTGTTGCGACGACATGGGCAGTAAAAATGCTCGCGGGATTTGCGAGGGTTTCCGCTGCATTAACCCCTTTGCTTGCGCGTCTCGCACCCTTGTTAGGGCTGGTTGCCTATGGTGGATACTTGTACAGTGACTGGGACAACATCAAACAAAGTGCAGCATCATCATGGGATTATAACACCCGTCAAATAAAACGCGGGATCGGGGACGTAGGCGCATGGCTGGGTATAGACAATGACTGGGCTAACAAGCATCAGGGCGGTTTACCCAATCCGATCACGTCAGATATCCCCGGTATGCCCGGCGCACCGACACCCCCGCCTTCACCTGAATATTCAGAAAGAGGCTTGCGTAACAACAACCCCGGTAACTTGAATTTTGTGGGACAACGCGGCGCGAGTCGGGAAAATGGGGAGGGACGTTTTGCCCGGTTTGAAACGGCGTTTGATGGCTTGCGGGCGCTCTCACGACAGTTAACGTTGTATGCCTCGCGTGGACTGACAACGATACGCGGCATTATCACGAAATATGCGCCACCGGAAGAGAATGATACGGAAGATTATATTGCATTCCTTACAAAGTGGCTTAGCGTTGATCCCGATGCGCAGTTAAATTTACAGGACCCCAACACTCTGACAGCGATGATGAGTGGCATCATTCAGCGCGAGAACGGTCGTAATCCATACAACAGTGAACTCATCAATAAAGCCGCGATAGCAGGCAGTGGCAGCGTTCAGCAAACCACGAACATCACAGTGCATGGGGCAACTGACGCGAAAGCGACGGCAAATGAAATTGCAAGTCGGCAAAATGGGGTGAATGCCCGTCTGATACAACAGGTGAGCTAATGGATATTTTATCAGCGATTTTTCAGCAACAAACCCGGAAGTTTGGCACTGAAAGTATGTTACTCGTGCCCAGCGTAGTGATATCCGAAAAGCACACTGATGCACTGGAAATTACCGAACATCCGGTAGAAATTGGGGCCGCAGTCAGTGACCATGCGTATAAAAAGCCATCCGAAATCACAATGGAGCTGGGTTTTGCTGGTGGTGGTTCGCTTCTCGATTTTGTCGATACGTCAAAGATCGGCTTGAGTATGGGGTTAAGCCCGAAAGAGACTTATCAAAAAATCCTTGATCTCCAAGAATTACGAGAACCCTTCAAGGTCATTACGGGTAAGCGCACTTATGAAAATATGCTGATCAAAGCGATTGAAGTCACTACGGACAGGCTTAGCGAGAATGTGTTGTTATGCACGCTGACATTACGTGAAGTAATTATAACATCGACGCAGAAAGTACAGGTTGCGGAAAAAGAGGTCATGAAAACCGGGGTGAGTACGTCAGCGGTTGAGAATTCAGGCACCAAGGCCCCACAACCCGTCAACGAGTCTGTTTTATCAGAGATAAAAGAGGGTGCCGTTAATGCATTTAGAAGCTACATAAAAGGAGGCGGCTGATGCAAGTCTCAGAAATTCCGCTCACGGCAAGCAATCAATTTTTTGCCATTAAACTCGGTGAAAATAATATCAAGATACGTCTGATTTACCGGGATAGAGCGGGTTGGATTATGGATATTCAAAATAATGCAGGTGTTGATTTGCTGGTGGGTGCGCCGCTAATACCCGGTGTTAATTTGCTTGAACAATATCCTTATTTAGGGATCAACGGCATGTTAGTCATTGCCAGTGATGCAGACAGCGCTAAATACCCGACAAGCACAAATCTTGGGTTATCTAGCCATCTTTATTTTGTACAACAATAGGTAAAAATATGAGTCAGAATTGGTTACGTCACTTTGAATTAATGTTGTTAGACGATCAGGGTAAAGGCATAGTCCTGTCAGATTTTAAAGTGACTTTCAATATCGAGTGGTTCACGATTAGCAATCCACGTGTTGCGACATTAAAGGTTTACAATCTGTCAAAAGATACCAGCAATCGTATTCTTGGTAGTGAATTTTCGAAGATAAAAATTATCGTAGGCTATGACGGCATCACACCAACCGTTCCTGAGAGCGAAGTCGGCAAAGCCCGGCCTGTTGAACCGGGAACCACTGGGCAGCGTGACGGCAAAAACTACGGGGAGATCTTTAGCGGCGATATTCGTTATACGATGACAGGCCGTGATAACCCCACGGATACGTATACGCTCATTCAGGCGTGTGATGGCAATGAAGCTTTTATTAATGCTTTCGTCAATCAAACCTTAGCGGCGGGGTATACCCTGAATGATGTCTATAATCTCGCTTTACGCAGTCTGGAGCCTTACGGTATTACAGCTGGGGCCAAACCCAAAATGCCGGATACGGTTTTCCCTCGTGGAAAAATGTTTTTTGGGAAAACGCGATACATATTAGACAATATCGCGCAGCAATGTAACGCAAAATGGCAATTTGTAGACGGTAAAGTGGAGATGATTTCCCCGGAAATGGCCGTGCACAATGTCGTGGTGTTAAACAGTCGGACCGGATTAATCGGTATGCCGCAACAGACGATCGGGGCTGGCGTTAATGTCAGGTGCTTAATTAATCCAAATATCCGGGTAAATGGGTTAATTCAATTAGATGAAGGTTCGGTATATAGAACGTCCCTACCTAACGCCGATATACAAATGTCTGGTGGACGGCTGACGGATGAAAACGATAACGGGAACCTTTACGTCAGTGGGGTGTCTAAACCCCCAGCAAGCATTGCGACGGATGGTGTATATATCGTCAAGGGCATTATGTATACTGGAGATACTCGCGGCAATGAGTGGTATCAGGAAATGATGTGTGAAGCCCGTGGGGCTGCGGATTTGCGTTCTCAATCCGCGAGAGAAAAAGGGTTGTGATAGCCATTGCTTGAAAGAGGTTGCAATGAAATTAGGACGGAACATTTTTGCTTTTATTTTATCGGTATCGATGGTTGTACCGGCATATGCTGCTATTCAATGCGGCGGTTATAGGTTGACTGGTGATGGAATGACAGTGATCAACGGGGAAACTGTTACATCCCAAAAGGTCACATACTTGAAAGAGAAGGGAGACGAAGCCAACGTGAAATACGATATGGGCCTCATGCCTGCCCGCGACGGTAACATGTACGGCTTTCAGTTTATCAAACGTAACGGCAAAGCGTGGCTAAACGTCCAGTTACTACAGAACGCTATGGATGCACCGAAGATCATCGGCTCTTTTCCTTGTAAGAAAGTGGCGGATTAATCCGATGCATCAGCTGTGAAACATCAGCAAGAACACACAAGAGGTCTGAATGAGTTCAGAGAAAATAGCTTTCATTTTTCCCGCTACAAAAGATGCCAGAGATAGGGAAGAACCGATCCTTAATTTTCGATGTCCAGCATTGCCCGTTGAAACGAAAATCATTATTGCTGTCGCTTTTGTTGGGCTTCACCAATCTAAAGACTATCTAATTTCTATCGATATTACTGACAGCAACGGCACAACAATTCTACATGGACGGACGGAAGATATACCCGCAAAGGTATCAGTAACCGCTGATGATCTTGAAGCAGAACCAACAGACGTGCCGGGTTTTTTGAGCGCTTCGGTTTCGATTAGGGTGATAAATGCTGGGATTTATGTAATAAAATGTTCTATAGCTCGCGCTGATACGCCTGACGAGACTATTCATAAATCAGAAGCCTACTTTAGAATGGTTTCATCGGAGGCGCACAATGGGTAGTGAAAATTCTGTCATTGATGGCATGCGATTTTCTGATGGCCGGTGGTCATATACCGATACGCCACCAAGTAGACATTCACTTGATAATGGTTCATCATTCAAACAGGGTAGCGGAGATGGTGGAGGTGGAGATATGTTGGAAGCTCGTGTTGCGAGACTTGAGTCAGATGTTGAGCATATCAAAAAATCTATAGACGAAGTAAAAACTGACGTACGAGAAATGAGAAAAGACGCACGTTCAGATTTCCGCTTGTTATTTGGTGCGATAATTGCCGTGGCGCTTGGATTAGCTGGTTTAATGGCTAAAGGATTTCACTGGATTTAATTTAATAACCATATTATTTACTAAGCCGCTTAACTGCGGTTTTTTTTATGGAGCTTTCCCATGCCCGTATCAACAGAATCAAGAACCGGCGATTTATCCGAAACGCTGAAAGCCATAAATCACGCTCTTTCTTCTCAGCTTAGAGTGGCGATACCCGGCATTATTCAATCATTCAATGCTGAGGCGGTAACGTGTGTTGTTCAGCCTGCGATTAAAAGCAGCATTGCTGATCAGGAAGGGAAAACTACTTCGGTATCCTTGCCCCTGCTTGTAGACGTGCCGGTGATATTTCCAAGGGGCGGTGGCGTGACGTTAACGTTCCCGGTAAAAGCGGGTGATGAATGCTTAGTCGTATTTGCCGATCGCTGCATTGATTTCTGGTGGCAATCTGGCGGCGTACAGGAACCGGCAGATGACCGACAGCATGATTTATCTGATGCCTTTGCTATCGTTGGTCCACAATCTCAGTCAAAGAGAATATCGGGTATCAGCACGAGCACCGCACAACTGAGAAGTGATGATGGCGCAGCGTATATCGAACTCGATCCTAATAGCCATAACGTCACGGTTATCACACCGGCAAAACTTATCGCGACAGCGAACGGTGGTACTGAAATCACCTCACCTGAAATCACTCTGAACGGCAACGTCACCATTAATGGCAACTTATCGCAAGGGATGGGATCGGGTGGAGGAACGGCAACGATGCAAGGCCCGGTCACCGTGAATAACGATGTGACAGCGGCGGGTATTAGCCTGAAAAATCACGTGCATAGCGGTGTACAGTCGGGTGGTAGTAACACGGGAGGTCCCCAGTGAGATATCGACGTGAAGATCCTGATAGTGATTACAGTTTCGGGCAAGGGGATAATACGTTTCTGATTAACTCCCCCGAAGCTGTAGCGCTGGCAGTAAAAACCCGGCTGGCGTTGTGGCGTGGGGATTGGTTCTTAGACATGAAAGAAGGCACTCCTTACGTACAGTCAGTGCTTGGAAAACAGCGATCGGATGTGTATATCCTTGCTGTTCGTGACCGCATCTTAAAAACCAAAGGCGTTAAGTCGATTCTTTCATTTGATACACGCAATGACGGCACAACACGCCGTCTCACCTTCACAGCAACCATCGATACGCTTTACGGCCAAATCACGGTAACAAGCGAGGCATAATGTTAAATCTTGACACTTTGGGGCTGTCCGCAACTGTGACAGCTTCTGGCATCAGTGCGCCTGATTACCAGACCATTCTAAGCAAAATCACTGAGTTTGCCCGTCAGATATACGGTACCGATGCTTATCTGGAGCCCGACAGTAAAGACGGTCAGATGCTGGCTATCTTTTCACTAGCGATACACGATGCGAATAATGCTGTGATTGCGGCTTACAACTCGTTTAGCCCGGCGTCAGCTACCGGTGCCGCGCTATCTAATAACGTAAGAATTAACGGGATAACCCGGCATAAATCCACGTATTCGACAGTAGACGTTAAGCTAGTCGGTACCGTTGGTACGGTTGTAAAAAACGGTATTGTTCGTGACATAAACGGCTATAGCTGGAGCCTGCCTGCCAGTGTTGCGATTGGCATACATGGCTTTGTTATCGCAACAGCTACGTGTCAGACAAAAGGCAATGTTACGGCATTAGTCGGGGATGTTTCGATTATCGGCACGCCAACGCAGGGCTGGCAAAATGTCACGAACCTGTCAGCGGCTACGCCCGGACAGCCGATTGAAGCCGATACAGCATTGAGAGAACGGCAACGGAAATCTGTTGCACTGCCATCCAGAACCGTACTTGATGGAATTCAAGGTGCCATCAGTTTAATCCCGGGTGTCGTTCGGCGGCGTGGGTTTGAGAATGACACTAATGTGACGGACAACAACGGCATTCCTCCCCACTCAATTGCAATGATAGTTGATGGTGGTGACGCGAAATTAATCGCTCAAACAATTGAAACGAAAAAAGGACCGGGTGCAGGAACTTTTGGTGACACGGAAATTAAAGTCGCAGATAGCTATGGTCTCATGCATCCGATTCACTTTTCACGCCCGAAAGACGTTCCGGTATTTGTTGAGATAACTCTGACGGCATTTGAAGGGTATACAACGCTGGTGGGTGACAGAATTCGGTCAGCAATTGCAAGTTATATCGACGCTCAGTTAATCGGTGATAACGTTTATTTAAGTCGTTTATATTCTCCCGCTAATTTACGTGATGAAGAGGGCTTAACTTATGATATTTTCGAAATCCAAATCGGCAGGTCAGAAGATGATGTATCGCCGAGCAATTTAATTGTGACATTTGACGAAGCTGTTACGTGTAAACCGGAACATGTTAAACTAATTGCGAGGTGAAAATGAGAGATTATTTATCGCTTATTACCTCTCAGCATAGAACCGCAAATAAATTTGTCGCTCATATTGATTTCATTACCCGGCCTCTCTCTGATATTTCAAATGCCGTTCAACTCCTGAATAGTCAATTTTCTATTGATGAAGCGGTAGGTGTTCAATTAGACGCCGTGGGCGAGTGGATAGGACTTTCACGTTATGTCAAAACACCCATCGTTGGTGTGTATTTCGCACTTGATACAGAAGGCGTTGGATTAGACGAAGGCAGCTGGAAACGGCAATATGACTCTGATTCCGGCTTTACAGAGCTTGATGATGAAACTTACCGAACAATATTGCGCTCTAAAATTCGAGCCAATCATTGGGACGGTACAAATGAAATGCTGGCGGAGATTTATCAGGGCGTTATTCCCGACGAGTCGGTATTAATATTCTTCGTCGATAATCAAGACATGAGTATGGACGTTTATGTCACCGGGGGAGTCGTGCCCGAAGTTGTCAAAGCGGTCATTCAGCAAGGATATTTAAATATTAAGCCGGGTGCGGTCAGAGTGAATAATTATACCAATTCGGAAAATAGAGGAGTTATTTTCGGTTTTGATTCAGACAGTAAATATATCGCCGGATTCGATACAGGCGGGTGGCCCATTCTATTAAATTAAGAGTAAGATAAATGGCTAAGAATGAATTTCTGACTTTCGGCATAGCCGAAGGTGCTAACGTATTATCAAATGAAGAGTACGCAGCATTAGCTGCAAGAGTTAATGGATTTAGTGCGGGTGTTGCTAAATCTCGTGAGTTAAATAAAGCGTGGCGTCAGTCATCTATTATTACACATATTCTTGCGCAATATATTGCTGACGAATCCGGCAATGATGTTTTAGATAACGGGGATATTGACGCGCTGAAAAAGAGTTTAGCAGCAGCGATTAAAAATGCATTGCCCGAAGTACGGGATGCAACGCTCACAGAAAAAGGCATAATACAATTAAGTAATGCTACTGATAGCACAAGTGAAAAGCTGGCTGCTACTCCACGAGCGGTAAAATACGCTTATGACTTAGCGAATTCAGCCAACACCAACGCCAACACCAAACTCTCGAAATCACAAAACGGCGCAGACATTCCCGATAAGAATGCCTTTGTGAAAAACCTCGGTTTGTCGGAAACGGTGGAGTTGGCGAGGAACGCAGTACCGGGCAGCCGGAAAATTAATGGCAAGGCGTTGACCGGGGATGTCAGTTTGAGTGCCGGGGATGTGGGGGCATGTCGGGCCTATAGTGGCTCGATCAATACCGGTGATGGCACATGGACTACTAAAGAGTTTATCGTATGGCTTAAGCAAAACGGGGCTTTTGATAATCCATACTGGATATGTAAGGGATCATGGTCATATGCCGACAATCGCATAATCAACGATACAGGCTGCGGTAATATCTGTCTTGCGGGGGCCGTGGTTGAAGTCATGGGCGTAGAATCTGCAACGACAATCCGTATCACAACACCGACGACAGCAAGCGGAAACGGCATCCCAGATACACAATTTACTTATACTAATAATGGTAAAGAGTACCGTCCGGGATGGCGCAGAGACTATACAAAAGATGAAGTAGATAGTTTGATTGTCCCTGTCGGTGTCCCGCTTCCATATCCCCACAGATACACTCCCGCAGGTTATCTCACATGTAACGGTCAGACATTTGATAAATCTCGCTATCCGAAGTTAGCGGAAGCCTACCCTAGCGGCAGAGTACCTGATTTAAGAGGGGAATTTATTCGTGGCTGGGATGATAGCCGAGGGGTCGATCCGGGGCGTGCGTGTGGGAGCTGGCAAGCTGACAGCACAAAAAGAATACAGCTCGCGGAGGGTTACGGTAACGAAAATGGTCACTTGTGGACGTATCAAGGCGCACCTGGCGGCCTCAGGTACCCGCTTGGCAGGGATGCTATGGGCAACGCCACAGCTACATCAATTGCTAACAATACAGGCGGCAACGAAACCCGCCCCCGTAACATCGCATTTAACTACATAGTGAGAGCAGCATAATGACAGAACAAAAATATTCTTTAGACCACGAAACAGCCGTATTGGGTAAAGATGGTTTAGCTATTCAGGCAGGCTGGATAAAGGTTTATCACTCTAATCAAATTACACGAGAATTCACGAGCTCTGATATCGAATATGTCATGCTTGGTGTCAGCTTATCGGCTGGGGCTTATTCTGATGCGCCAGAGCTTCCGAAATCTGATGATGAAGCTGTTTGCCGAAGCGAAGATAAACTCTATTGGGAAATCCTGCCTGATTACCGGGGTAAAACCGCTTACGACACGCAAACCCGCGCGGCTACTGAGATATCTGAAATCGGCGAGTTGCCAGATACGCTCACATTCAAAAAACCACCCACTGATTTTGACAAGTGGAACGGTAAAGAATGGGTAGTAGATAAAGACCTTCTCAAATCGCATCAGATTGATGAAGCCAAGCAACAGCAAGCAGCACTGTTACAGCAGGCAAATGAAACACTCTCGTTGCTCCAAGACTCAGTTGACTTGGAGGTTGCTACAGACTCAGAGAAAGCTGCTTTGCTGGAGTGGAAGAAATACCGGGTACTACTCACTCGTGTAGATGTGAATCAAGCACCTGATGTTGAGTGGCCGGAGCAGCCGAAGTAAGACAAAAGCCGGGCGACCGGCTTATATGCCTCACTGACAGTATCGATACATCAACAGCTATGGGAAGGTTCTTCTTTCATATGATGAGTGCTTTGGCTGAAATGGAGCGGGAATTGATTGTTGAAAGAACAAATGCAGGATTGTCCGCAGCTAGAGCAAAGGGAAGAATTGGAGGAAGACCAGTGTCATTTTCATCTGTTGAACAACAACAAGCTATAAGACTACTAGTTAAAGGTCACACACGTAAACAGCTATCACTGATTTATAATACGTCACTGTCTACTGTGTATAAGTATTTGCCTGTTAGAGCTGGGTAATCCTATCTAATTTGAGTGCTTTTTTGGTTTGTACATATGTGTGTGCATATCTTATTTTTTGGTTGATTGAATTCATATTAACCTGTTGTTTATTTTAATAATTTATTGTTTATATTGTATTCGTTGCCGAAATGTCTTAATGTAATCACCATTCAACATCAATGATCATCCTTAGTCATGAAAATTAAGTTAATTAATTGATTTTTAATTGAAATTTATTTTATTGTGGGCTTGCCTTAGTCAGTGGTAATCATAAATATTCATCAAGTGTCATAGAAAATATGTACATGTCAGTGTACATAAACTACATTAAGAGCTGTGTTATTTTTTGAGAAAATTAATATGGCTATTACTGATTCATGGCTGCGTTCAGTCAGCGGCAAACCCCAGGAAAAAATGATTACTAAGTCTGATAGAGATGGCTTGTCTGTTCGTGTTACCCCGAAAGGTAAGGTTATATTTCAGTTTAGATACCGATGGGGTGGGAAAGGAGATCGAATTGATATTGGTACTTATCCAGCAACGAGCTTAAAAGATGCTCGTGACTCGGTGATTTCTTATCGCGGAGAACTGGAGCAACATCGTAGCCCTAAAATAGTTAAACGTGTTCGCAAAGAATCTGCATTGAGCGCTGTAACAGTGGAAAAGCTTATTCGGGAATGGTGGAGAACGACAATGCAAGGTTCGAAAATTAACGCTGACCAGATATTGCGCTCTTTCGAAATTCATGTTTTCCCTAAAATTGGTAAATTGCCTCACGATGAGGTGACGCTGCATGTCTGGCTTACTTTAATCGAAGAAGTCGCAAAACGGTTTCCATCAATCGGAGAGCGTATATTGACCTATTCTAAAACTGCGCATAGATGGGCGGTTCGGAGAGGAATGACACATACTACTCCTTTATCTGATGTGGTATCTAATGATTTGAAAGGGAAGGAGTCTAATACTGACATTGATGTTGATATCGATACTGACGCAGGAGAAAGGGCATTAAGTGAAGAGGAACTAGTGATTCTTTTCCGTATTATTGATGCCCCTAAATATAATCCACGCAATGCATTAATAATAAAATTATGTCTGTTATTTGGGTGTCGTATTGGTGAGTTATTAAAGGCGAAAGTTAGTGATTTTGATTGTGAAAAAAATATTTGGGTTGTCCCTCCTACAAATCATAAAACAGGGAGAAAATCCAAAAAACCTCTTATCAGACCGATTATTTCAGAAGCTAAAAAATTAATTGAGCATGCAAAAAAATTAAATCACGGGAGTGAATATTTGTTTACTGTATTTGATGGCAAACCCTTCAATAAAGGATCACATGCTAACATCATTGATGTTCTCAATAAAAAGATGGCTCCTCACTTTGATCCTTATACATCTTGGTCAATCCACGACTTACGCAGAACCATGCGCACCGGGGTTTCTGAATTAATACCGCCTCACGTTGCTGAAACGATGATCGGTCATAAACTGCCGGGAGTGTGGCAGGTGTACGATAAGCACACCTACCTAAACGAACAACGAGAGGCATATGAACGCTGGTGGGCGAAGCTGACTAAAATTGTTTCCCGTTCTCCCAGTCAAGAATATCCTGCCACAAAAAATTAAGCTGGTCGGATTTAAACTTGGGCTTCGGGAAGCCCTCCCTTTTTTGCTTCCCGTTGCTCACCCATAACCTTATGGTGTGTGGCTTTACACCGTATCGCTCGGCTAATTCCTTTGTTTTGATATAGAGAGGCTGATTCATTATTCTTTACTCCTGTCTTTTAGTTTTACGTTTACTTCCTTTGCCTTTCTTCACGGGCGTTAACTTCACCCCGACCACTTGCGGCGCAGGTGGTGGATGAGGACAAATGCCCTCGTGGATATAGTAATTTTTTCTCATGTAGTGAATGAGCCGTTTTGTATGGTCCCTGCCATCGTCGATATGGAATGCCGGCCTGATCAGTTCATCATCGATATCTACCCTCTCGCGATGTTCTTCTGTCACTGCTCGCTCTCCCTGCAAATGATTTTATAGGCCCGCAATATGTGCGCTGTTTTGCCAGTGATCGTGGTCTTCCTCAACAGAAAGCCGACAGATGAAGCACGAACGGGTGTCATTAACAGGGCAGCATCGACACAACGGTTATGTCTGCGGCGTTCAGTGATGAAACTGGCAATGACGATTTGAGCCGTGCTACCTTTGTCTAAGTATTCGATTCTCATGGTTACCAGCTCTTCATTTCCCGTGTTATTACTTCGAAAACATCCTCTGCGCAAGGCATGACTATAAACACAGGGTTGCCGTAATACTTGTTCGTTATAGGGCAGAACCGAAAGCGGCAAGCTGTCTTCATACCGGATGGCTCCATAATCACTATCCCTAACCTGTCAAACATCTGAGCGGGGTAGGACAGATATTCGGTGCGAAAGAACGGCATGACATCCTGTTTCTCTGTTGGGATGATTTTGTCAAAATCAGGAAACCGATCATTCAGTATTTTCAGATTATTAAAACCAAACAGGCGGCCATCTTCATCGTAGTGAAATGCCTTGCTGCCTCCTTCTAAGTCTATTTTTGTATTTTCAGCGGCTTCTGGAATATCACCATCAAACCGAATAATTAAGTCAATCTCAGTATCAACGTTGTGCTCCATACGAACGGCAACATGGCTATTGGTTGCCTCAATATACTTAGGTGATATATGCACCCCTGTTAATTGAGGGTGTTTGTTCACCTTAGCCACGCAAACCAAAGCCGCTCGCAGTAAATTAGAATCAATAATCATTATTTTTTCCTTGTAAATTTTCAGTACCGAACAATTTTTTAAGATCTGCGGCGTAGGTGTTTGCCAGCGCATTAAGATGAAAGTTTTTCGTTATCATTTGAGCCTCCTGTCAATGAATAAACCGGCATGGTGTTAAACTCGCCAGCCTCTGCTGCTTTGATTAATTCATCGTGCAAGATAGAAAGCCCTTCGCGCCCTTTATCAGATAGCCGATTGCCGATCTCTGGCTGCATATTGATAAGATCCATGTACATTCTGACCGCCATATCCGCCCCGTCTTCGTTACCGCACTTCTCAAAGGCGATCCCCTCAATATGGGTTGCTAACATCATGCGCTCTGCTAATGGGTATATTGTGATTGCCGCTGGACCATTAACGTAGAGGGCTGCGGTATCGGAGCCTCCCTCGTCGTTATCAACTTCACAGGTGCCGTTTCTGTCTATTTGCTCTTGCACAAACGAGGCTGACACAATCCACCGCCATAACATCAACCGCTGTTCACTGGTTGGCGCATGGAAGTCCGCTTTCCAGCCACGAGAAATAGCCCCTATCAATTCAAAGCCCAGTAACAAATCATTGTCATACTGACCAGTGTCCAGTGATACTACCGCCTCCGCATAACTCATGACTTTGCTGTTCGCTGCCTCAGTGATGACAATGACGCCATACTTGCCGTAATCAAATGCTGGCTTAGTGTGATGTTTGCTCATTACTTACCCTCCCAGCCGATAACCTGAAACAGCCCCATTTTGGGGTGATGCCATTTGGATTTACGTTGCTCAGCCTCACCCATCATCAGACGAAACGCGCTCATAAAATCCTCTTTAAATATGATTTTCATCGGGCGAGGTTGTCCGTCTGGTGTCATGATGATGATGCTGTCCGTTGGAACGTTGTACTGTTCAGCCAAGGTGCGGCACTTGGCATTGGTTAATCCTGATTCGGTCGCAGCCAGAGAGAACCCAATCCAACCTGTGGGAATCGCGCCTTGTTTTATGCGGTCAATGGTTTCATGAACCTGTTCAACTCTTTCTTCGACCTGATTAAGGCGGCGCTCCTGTTCTACTTGTGCTAAGGCGTAGGCGAGGTTAAGTTCAGCCTGAGATTTTGGTTTTGTGGTGCCAGACTCCAGAGCAAACCAACGGTCAATGATGGCAGCGCGACGCTTGACATCATATCCGGTGATCAGTATTTCGGTATTCCGGCGATCAAGGAGAATTTCACTGATAAAACCCCTCTCATCAATAGCAACAGTAATCCCGGCAGCAAACATAACCTGTTGATTTCTATGATTCCTCAAAAATGAGGAATCAAATTCAACGCTATAGACAACTTTCAGAACTTCCCGGATGTCACGAATAACGTTATCGTGGCGCTTATCTGTTAATTCAGCGATTTCACGACTGCCCATCATGGTTGCTTGATTGCTGGTGGTAGTTATATTGGTCATTTTCATACCTCTTTTTCTTTATCAATATGGACCTTTAGAGCATTGGCGAGTTGTTTCGCTTCTCTCTCTCTTTTACGACGCTGCTTATAATCTTCCTGCCATTGTTCACAGCGCCCTTGTAATGAATGACGCTTTAAATTCAGTTCAGCACGATATTCAGCCCATTCACGGTTAACTTGGTGCTTGGCATGTTCAGCGACTTTATTCCAGAGAGCCGCCGCAATTTCATATTTTTCTTCTTTCTCACTTTGAATAGCTCTTTGTGAGAAATTAAAATGGGTAATATTCACTGTGAGTCCTTATTTACTGAAAGGTATATTCTGGTGAAAACCCGCTATGTTTAGCTCTTTCTGCAATGAACTTAATAAGAGCACACATAAAGTCATCGCCTTCTTTTGTTAACTTATCGCCGTGTTTTGACAGATAACTGCTATAGCTATCTAAAATATATGCATCCGCCTCACATTGCCTATATGTGTCATAAACAGGAACTTCAAAAAACACATACAAGGCTTTCTTTAATATTTCTTCCGACAATTCAACAGTACACATAGAATTATCGTGAAGAGTGACTGCAATACAATGACTGTTAGTTTTCTTCATCATTGCATCGAGTTTTGCTACTATTAAACGATTTCTGTATCGTTCAATTAATGTTTGAGTAATCATAGATACCACTCTGTTTTTAGGCTGAGACAATCCCCAGCCATTAAGCTGTAATTAAAAGTTAACTAGTTTCTAAATTAGTAAGAGTTTATATTTAAAACTCACCTCCCATTACTTTAACTAAGGCTTCCGCATGTTGTTTAGCGGCTTCTTCCGTTAAGTGAATAAAACCATTCTTCAAACTATGGAAGTCAAATTTACTATCATCCCAACAGTCGGGACGAACATCACCTGTTAAAGCGGGAGTCCAATATTGTTGACCTTTTTCAAGTCTGTAACAAACCGGCTTTGGATAGCTAATGTTAATTATTTCGGGCTTGCGGCGATATTTAACCTCAACAACCCAACTTGGGTGGTCTGTTAATGAACGCCACGAATTTCCGTCATCGAGCGAGCTTTCCCACAGCAACCAAGGTTCATCAGTTCTCGAAGCATCCTGTGCATATTGAGCCATTGAATCAGCGTGCATGTGTCTTTTATTGTCTGACATTGTTTAATCCTCTATTTAATTAACGATTGGCTTCCATTAATAACCCAATTTTTCTAATGTTTCTAATGTTTCTTTGACTACATTATCAACATTGGATTGATCAGTTTTATCGAATGCATCATCACGTAGTCGCGCTACATGTTCGTAATTATCATCATTAAATGAAAACCACGGACCAATAGATATTTCTCCAAAATCTTCTTGCCAGCAGAATTTGATCCCTAATTTTCCTGTTTCTCCATCCTCAACTTTTTCGACTAAAACTTGCCTGCCGTCTGACTCAAAACACTTAAACCATATTTCCATATTCATACTCTCTATTTAATTAATAATTAGCATCCCTGCCGATAAGTCCCGTTGCTTTTTGGTGTGGTGAAATTATTTTTTCACCCCCGTCAATCTAAATTCAACATTGACCTCATTAAATATATCTCGCAATAGTTCAACTTCGCATTTAGCGTCATCGTCGTTATCAGCTTTAACCCAAAGCGTTGTTGCCTGACTGTTAATTGAGAGATATATAATTTCAACTTCGTACATTTTTTACTCCTTAAATTTAACCGGGTTATTGTTTGGTGATGTTGATAAATTCTTTTTTTAATCGCTCATATTCACCGAAAGCGTCAATATAATTTTTGCTACATAAATTTATTTCGGGTTTATTTTGGTCTTTAATCTCTTCTATTTGCCTGCCCATTGTTTCTATCTCTTTTATCAGCCCAAAAACCAGATCTTGTAATGCACCGATGGCATAAGATTCATCACATTCTTTTTTATATAATTCTTGCCATATTTGGAGAAGTGCCCTTATCTGTTTTGCCTTTATCTCCACACATGAGAAAGCGGTCTCTAAATCAAACATAATTCCCTCTCTTTTTTCGATGCTTCATTCATTACGATGTTATTTGCAACGTCAATCAATTTAGTGATTTGTTTGATGACTTTTAAGAGTAGGAAACCATCCGGTTTCCCTTTGTTTTCCGATGAAATGCAAAACTCATCGTGGATATTATTGAATTCAATAAATTCAATAAAGAAACTGTCATTGAAAGTAAGTAATTCTTTATTATTTTCAATAACGATGGATAATTTATCACTGAGCTCGATATAACCCTCTAAAACAGTGTAAGCGAGCACTGATGGAGATAATGTTATATTAGGCACGGTTCACCTCATTATTAATTAAAGCCGCTTTAAGGGAGCGATAAACCTCCGAATTAATATCACAAGCAAGTGCAATTAGATCTGCTAGGACGCCTGAGCATTCTTCTTTGGCTACTGTATCTATAATGACCTCATAGAGTGAACAGGCTAAACCTGAGCGATATTTTGCGTCGTCTAAAGTAATTGGTTTACGCATTGTGTACCTCCGAATTAACTTGCCCCATCCAGACAATGAAATACCCTGAAAGCATTTCAGATAACGCATCCTTAGCTTGTTGATAACTTTCAGCCACATATTTAACTTTGACGATGAGTTGTTCAGTACCTGCGAGTTTTTTGACTGCAAAAATAAAAGTCTTTGTGTTAGTATTTGTGTTGAACATAGTAATCGCACCTCAGCGTTTAAGTGTTCAGGCTCTGGTGGTGACGCCAATCGAGCACCAGAGCTATTTTTAAATCAGTTCAGTCCGTTTATGACGGAGATTCTTTTTGCTACTCTTTATATTTCACCTCTGTAATCGACTTGAAGTTATATTGGTAATTATTTTGCTGTGTGGTTTGCTCAGTGCTTTTAACAGATTCTTCACCGTGGAGTTTTTGAGTTAATGAAAATATTTCATCGCAGATTCTTTGGTGAATGCACATCATCACTAATAGGTCACTCTCTTCAATAGCTTCATGTTCCATCAGGCGCTTTATTGCTGAGTTAAACACCGCCGACTCTTCAGTACGTTTTCTCAATAAACAAACAGAATTTTCAGTATTCATTATGTTATTACCTTGTTCTATCGGTGTGTTTAAAAGAGTACATCGTGAAATAACTTATTGCAATACCAAAAGTTATGATTATTTATGCCTTTTGTTTATTTTATTGATCTTTAATACTATTTAGTTTTGATGCGAGGAATTTTGTGCTTACTGTGAGGGCAAAAAAAACCGGCGAATGCCGGTTTTGATTGGTTGAAACGGTTAAAGCAAAACAGAGTACCAAAACACCTTTCCAATTATTTCGATTGTATTCTCATTTGCTTCCTCATCATCGTATTCTCGGTTAAAGCTTCGTATCATTATCTTGCCTCCTGGTTGCCTGTAGAGCATTTTTATACGCTTCAACCCATCTTGATTAATTGCGTAAATCCCACCATCAACAATATGTTTATTATGAACATTAACAGCAACGGTTGTCCCGTCAGGTATTACGGGCTCCATACTGTTTCCTTTTGCTGGAAAACACAGA
Organism: Photorhabdus sp. RM323S; assembly: GCF_042879375.1. NCBI lineage: Bacteria > Pseudomonadati > Pseudomonadota > Gammaproteobacteria > Enterobacterales > Morganellaceae > Photorhabdus > Photorhabdus sp. RM323S. The sequence goes on along the minus strand of NZ_JBHFKZ010000049.1, from coordinate 7,637 downwards.
ATTCCATTACCATTACTATTGGCCCCAACTTTTCTCAATGCGGCTTTAGAAAAGTGTAATTTGAACCCCCGATGGTCATCTTCACAAAAGCTGCCATCACTTGTTGCAAGCTCTATATCTCTTAAGAGAGGAACTTTCACCTCGTCATCAAATGGCTTTGCTTTGCTACCCTGCACATCCCATTCGTTTTCTGGTGGTATTGCTGAATCTAGATGGTGTAATTCGTTAGGTTCATACATTGGTCCTTCACCTGATGACAGCCATTCCGGCCTGACATTCAGTGCTCGTGAGATATCAACAAGCTTTCTGCTGGTACTGGTCTTGCCAGATACAAGTTTCCATATTGATGGCTGGGAGACACCAATTCTATCAGCAAGCACACTCTGACTGATGTTGGCCTTTTTCATTGCCAGCAAAAGTCGTCCTGAGAATGTAGTTTTCATATTTATTTACCTTATCTTTTCTACTAATTTATACCTTTTGTTATAAATTAACAAATGCATTTTGGTATTGCAAAAAGTCATAGTTTGATTAATATTGTCTAACGGCCTATAACTTTTGGAATATTTATGTTTAATTCTCATATCAAAACTGCAATAGAGATTGCTGGCGGACAGTCTGCTCTTGCTAGGGCATGTGGGGTTTCCCAGCCTGCTGTATTTCGCTGGCTGCATGGACGTCGAGTAAAAGCCGATCATGTTATGTCAATCGTAAAAGCATCAAAGGGACGGGTATTGGCTCATCAAATCCGCCCTGATCTCCCTGATGTATTCCCTCCTCCGGTCGTACATCAGGACTAAAACATGCCTTCTGAACACGCAAAAATAACAATGCCGTCGCATTTTTACCCAGACGATGGGAAGTGGATACAGGAGATGTTACTGAGTCTTGATCCGGCTACCCGGGCAAAAATCACGGTGAAGTATGCCGAGGTTTATCAAGCGACTTGGGATGAAGAACCCGTTTCATATCGGAAAGACAATATGGCAAGACGGGCAGCAAATATTCGGCTTAGGGAATTCGTCAGGAAGTATGCCAGAGCGAGTCAGGGTTACACAGAGAAGCCGCTTGAGGCACCGAAAGCACTGCCAGAGAACCAGCCCCAACCTGAGGTGGCGTTGTGATCGGGGATCTAACAGGCAGCACGGAGAAGGCTTTTGTCTTCTGGCTGTGGATCGGAGGTTAGGGGATCACTGGGGCTAAGCATGAGAAAAATAGCCAAATGAGAATGATTATCAAAGTGGGTAAAAAGCCAAAAAAATGGCAGGCACGGAAAAGTATTAAATAAGTACCCCCTTATTTTTTTAGGACAAATGAGAATGATTATCAAAAACGAAAAAGCAGAAAAGATTATCAAAAAACATCGTGCTCTCGTGAGCTGGAAGCCTGCGCGAGCCATTGCTGAATTAGTCGCCGCTGGCATATCAGAGTCTGACGCCGCCGCTATGGTCAGGGCGAGCGCACCGGAACGCAAAAAACACAAACCTCACAAGCCTCACAACAGCCACGCAAAACCGGTAGATCTGGAAGCGCTGAGTACTCACTACATCGTGGTCGGTGATTATGACCTGCTGAGCCTCAAGCATCAGGATGTATTGATTGCCGCTATCCGAAACGGAAAAGGCAAGAGTTCATGGTATGACGAACCAATGGCAGTAACGCTGTTCGGATTAGTTAAAGCCTATCCGATAATCACGACAGCCGAGGTGAATAAATTCCTCAGTCGTGGGGCATTCATCGACAGCATTCCGTTACTCATTGACGGGGAGATGATCGAGGGTGAAATCATGCCGTCAGCGAATAACGACAGCGTGAAGGGGGTTTTTCGTGCAGTTAAGCAACTGAAAAAAATCACTGACCACCTGACGGATAACGGAGAATTAACCTTTAAAAAATACCTTGACCGTGTACCGACTGACGAAGATGTCAAATACGCGGTGGGTATCGTTGCGCCTGTAATCATTAATCCCTATTTCCACAAAATTGACTATGAGCGCCAGTACAACGATATGCCCGCGCGTGAACACGCTGAGGACAGTAAGCGGATTATCAATGAATGGAAAAACGAACTGAAAATCAAAGGAGGCAAGAAACCGGCTGAAACTTTGGCGAGTTGAGCACCGGTTCTTGCACAGGAGACGAAATAATGAACATCACATCTCAAAGGGATTATGTCACTAATGCCGACTTATTCGCAACCTTATGTGGCACTCACCAACTTATTGATGTCGCTATCACGCTGATAAGGGAAGGTCGAAATCTTGAAGCGGAAAGCATACTGCGAAGGGCGAATACAGCTTCTTCGTCTGCTATCGAACATCACAAGACCGCATTATTGCGTAAATAAGGGGTATTCATGCTGACGATAACCCCAAATACAACTCAGAGCCGTGCATTAAACATGCTGCGCCAGAACTGGAAACAACACAGTACCTTCATGGTATATGCGCCTACCGGGAGTGGCAAAACAGGCTTATCAGCCTTCATCACAGCGGGTTTTATTTCTCGCGGTATGCGTGTCATGTTTGTCGCGCCTTACCTGACTCTGGTTCGCCAGACTGCAACCCGATTTATTCAGTACGGACTGCCAGAGGAGGAAATTGGTTACGTATGGCGGGATTACCAGCCTCATGACCCAAACCGGCTGATTCAAATTGCCTCGGCTGACACGCTGATCCGCCGTGACTTCCCGGACAACATCGATCTGTTGATCATTGATGAGGCCCATTTACGCCGTAAAAAACTGCTTGAAGTGATTCAATATCTGGCAGAAAACACCGATGTAAAAGTTATCGGCCTGTCAGGAACGCCGTTTTCCCCATTTCTGGGAAACTACTATCAGCAGCTCCTGAAACCCACCACGATGAAAGAGCTTATTGATAAAGGCGAACTCAGTACTTATGAATTTTATGCTCCCACCAAGCCGGACTTGAAAGGCGTAAAAATGACTTCCAGTGATGAGTTCGGGCGGGATTATAAAGAGGATCAACTGGCTGAAATTATGGGGGATTCAACGCTGGTAGGCGATATCGTCAGGAACTGGCTGGAGAATGGTAACGATGCACCGACGATCTGTTTTTGCGTCAACGTAGCTCATGCCAATTTTATCACGGTCGAATTTAATAAAGCGGGTGTCAATGCCGAGGTAATCATTGCTGAGACCCCCCCGGAAGAAAGGCAGATCATCATTCATCGCTTCGAACAAGGCGCAACAAAAATATTAGTGAGTGTCGGTACGCTGATGGCCGGGTTTGACAGTGATGTGCGTTGTATCATTTATGCTCGTCCGACCAAATCAGAAATCCGATGGGCTCAAAGTCTTGGCAGAGGCTTAAGGGCTGCGCCCGGCAAAGAAACCTGCTTGATATTCGATCACAGCGGCTCTATTCACCGGCTTGGTTATCCCGACGATATTGAGTATGACGCATTGCCATCTAAAAATGATGGCATGAAAGACGCCTCTCGCAGCACTGACAGCGATAAAGCCGAAAGACTGCCGAAGGAATGTCCCAGTTGCCACTTTATGAAGCCGGTAGGCGTCTATGTCTGCCCTAAGTGCGGATTTAAGCCCTTAAGCGGTGAAGATGTGGAAGTAGATCGCTCTCGAGGACTGAAAAAGCTCAACGGCAAGGATCGCGTCTATAGCAAGGCAGAGCGTCAAAGCTGGTGGTCACAAATCAAATACTACCAGCGCCAGCGAGCCAACCAAGGGAAGCCCATTAGTGATGGCTGGTGTGCGCATACCTTTAGAAGCAAATTCAGCGAGTGGCCTGATGGCTTAAATGACCATCCGGTCGAGATCACCCCGGAAGTAAACAATTTCATCAAATGGACATTAATTGCTTACGCGAAGAGCCAGGAGAAAAAACAACGCAGTTCAGCAATGCAGGGAGGTGGTTTATGAAAACAACGGATGCGGTAATTGGGCAGTGGTCGAAAGTGTTTGAGTATTACGGCCTGCCCCCTGTGACAGGAAGGAAACATTACAAAGGCAAGTGCCCTATTTGCGGTCAGAAAGGTAAGTATCGTTGTGATGATCGAGATGGGCGGGGAACTTTTATTTGTGTCTGTAATACCGGCGATGGCTGGAAATTACTTGCGCTGACTCAAAAGAAAGACTTTAAAACGCAAGCGAAAGAAGTTGATGAAATTATTGGCAATACGTATGCCTATCAGACAGAAAGCGTTCAATCTTCTGTCAATAAAGATGACCGGTCATTACTTCGTGACAGGGTGATTAGGAAGTATTCCACACTGGTGAATCTACATGGAACGTCAGCCGAAAGCTATTTACGTAACCGGGGGATTAACTGTTTACCTGTCGAACAAATCAGGTATTGCAATCATCAGCCCGTGGGAGCGAAAGCTTTTCAGGCCATGTATTCTCTGGCGACGGATGATAAAGGTGCGCTTTGTTACTTGCACAGGACGTTATTAGAGGGTGACAAAAAAGCCAATATGGATCTCGCCAAGCAGACTTATTCCCTCCAGTCTGATGATTATTTAAAGCACACAGGCTCTGTTGCTATCCGCATATTTCCAGTTTCATCAACATTAGGGATTTCAGAGGGCATAGAAACAGCACTGTCCTGCAAACAGATATACGGCTGCAATACCTGGTCGGTGATGAACGCGGGATTCATGGAGAAATTCCGGGTACCGAACGGGGTTAAACATTTAATTATTTTCGCTGATATGGATCTGCATTCAGCGACCGGACACGCCGCCGCGTTTGAGTGCGCCAGAGGCAATCTCATTGCCAAAAATGATTTAGAAACGGTCAGTATTCGCTGGCCCGATCACGGTGATTTTAATGACATGCTCCTTAACGGTGATGAGGTGCGTCAACTGTCTTTTAAGAAGTGGATGGAATAATGAAACTCGAATCAGCATTAAAACATTTTAGCCCAAAAGGACTGGCAATTAGCAACTCATCAAAATGCACATCAACAGACCGGATCACCGGTACTGATGTGATGGCAGCATTAGGCATGGCCGAATCTAAAGCGACATTTGGGATGGCCGCGTTCCTTGGCAAGCACGGCGTCAGCAATGAAGATACCATTCGGACTGTTGAGCAACTGACTTTGTATGCCAAACGTCAGGTACCCAAACTTATTACCAAGGCGGCGGGCGGGCGGAAGTTAGGAAAATGCATTGTGATCTTGGCAAAAATGGCTTTTGAAGAATATTCCCGATCGGCGGCAACTACCACTTCATGTACTCACTGCAATGGACGTGGGCTGATATCAGTTCAGCGTGATGTGATTAAGTATGCAGGGTATAAGGATGTGATAGAGCAACGGGTAGAAACTGAGCAGGTGGATGAGCTTTGTTCTCCCTGTAACGGCAAAGGGATTGTATCCGGCCGTTGTCGTTGTAACGGTACCGGAAAAGTCGTTGATCGTGAAGCAACGAAAGTCGCTGGTGCGCCGGTGATTAAAATCTGTGAGCGTTGTTCTGGCCGCGGTTATAGCCGGGTGCCATCATCAGTTGCATATTCAGCGATTAAGGCCCTTTTGCCTGATTTAAACGAAAGGACGTGGAGAAGGAACTGGAAGCCATTCTATGAAAAGCTGGTGGCGAAATGCGATATTGAAGAAAGCAGGGCAGCATCCGAATTCAGCAAAGTTACACAATAAAAACATATCGACAATTTGCATTTTGTCCGCAATTGGTTTATTGTCTATCAATAGTGGGGAATTGTAGCTATGCTCACTAAAGAACATTCAGGCCCGCCGATGAGCGGGTTTTTCTATTTCTATTATCTTGTACTCCCTCTCACGATAATATAAGCAAAAATGTTTATATTTCCCTTGTTTTTATAAACAAAAATGTTTATACTTGTTTCAAGTTAAACAAACAGGAGAGGAGGTAGTGAAGCAAAGCGAATTTCGACGGTGGCTTAAAGCTCAGGGAGCGGAATTTAAAGAGGGTAGTAATCATCTAAAGATCTTCCTGAATGGCAAGCAAACAACGATGCCAAGGCACCCCAGTAAAGAGCTCCCCGAACCATTGCGGAAATTGATACTGAAACAACTTGGCATTAAATAATAAAACTGGCTCAGAAATGGGCCGGTTGTTCGCCGCGCTTCACTAAATATACTATGCGGTATCCGGTAAAATTTGAACACGATGAAACGGGATGGGCAGTCATGTTTCCCGATATTCCCGAAGCGTTAACAGGGGGTGAAACAAGAGAGGAGGCGTTGGAAATGGCGCAAGATGCTCTTGTCACTGCGTTTGATTTTTATTTTGATGATCAACGCGAAGTACCGATGCCCTCTAATGAAGGGGAGGCTTTTGTTGATGTTCCGGCGAGTGTTGCAGCTAAGGTACTGTTGTTAAACACCATGCTGCAAACAAAAACAAGCAATGCAGAGTTAGCGAGAAAACTAGGCACGCGTCCGCAAGACGTGCAACGTATAGTATCATTGCGTCACAGCACGAAGATTGACACAGTAGAAAGCGCGTTGAACGCACTCGGTAAAAGATTGGATCTCGCGATTAATTGACAACGCATTACCCACATTATTCCAGGCTACGCATTGCGTGGCCTTTTTCACATAATTCTGAAAAAGTCCTTTGTTTGATATGTATACGATCTAAGATGTTCATCCGATACAAGCAAAACGGAGGTCGGATGAAACAGTTAGATTTACCGCTTATTGCTCGTGAAGAGAATAATGTGGTGATAGCTCAGCGTGCATATGATGGTTACATTAATGCAACAGCGATGTGTAAAGCGGCTGGGAAGCAACTTGGGCATTATTTAGAGAATAGTACCGCGAAATTGTTCTTAATCGGAGTTGTCTGCCGATATCGGAATTCCGATATCGGAACTAATTCAAATAGTTAAGGGTGGTTTTTCTGATCTTCAAGGCACATGGGTTCATCCTCAAGTGGCAATAAATTTAGGTCAATGGGCATCACCTAAGTTTGCTGTTTTAGTCTCAAAATGGGTGTTTGATTGGATGACTGGCGGAAAGCAACAGAAATCTGTCATGCCATACCATGTAAAACGCTATCTTATTAATAGAGATAAGATTCCCCCCACTCACTTTTCCATGTTGGATCAGATGACATTGAAACTACTGGCCCCGCTGGAATCTAGGGGGTACTTATTGCCTGATAGGTTAATGCCTGATATTTCATTAGGAAGAATGTTTAGTGCTTTCTTGCGTTCTCAAGGACACGATCCTGATTCATTCCCTACATATACACACGAGTTTGATGATGGGAAAAGGAAGGCGGTAGCGGCAAGACTTTATCCTAATGAGTTGATGACATCTTTCAACTTAGAGGTTCATAACTGGATTAGAGATAAGTCTCTCAGTTATTTTGGTTCAAGGGATCGTGAAGCACTGCCTCATCTAGAAAATATCATTGTTGCTTTACCTTCTCCTGAAAATTAAAACTATTCAATATTTGATTTGGATAGCTATATAACCAGCCAAGTGCTGGTTTTTTCCTATTCGCCGCCGCAACTTCTCAACACTCCAATCTTTGTTGCGGTTGGCGTCTTTAATTAACTACAACTCACAGGGGTAACATAGTTCACCCCACGGACACCCATTTATGGGGGTGGATATGAAACTCATGGACAAGCAGCCTGATATATGGATGCAGCTGTGGTT
>NZ_JBHFKZ010000048.1:0-40996 GCF_042879375.1 Photorhabdus sp. RM323S | reverse complement strand
GATGTTGGGGCAGTTTATCCGTCCGGACACCGGGCGCATTGAGCAGTTTTTGACGCGTCAGTTAGGCGGGGTGTTGCACAAAGCGGGCAACCGCTGGGTGCCGGACCGGGTGAACGGTCAGGGATTGCGTTTTAATCCGCGTTTCCTGAAAGCGGTGGATCAGCTCAGTCAGTTATCGGATGTGCTGTTTGCGGACGGCAGTCAGGGGCTGCGGTTTGAACTGCGTGCGCGAGCGGCGCGGGATGTGGTGGAAACCAACCTGACGATAGACGGTCAGAAACTGCGTTACTTCAACCAGATGGAAAGCTGGCAGCGTTTTCGCTGGCCGGGAGAGACCTATAAACCGGGGGTGATGTTGACCTGGACCAGTGTCAATGCGGGCGCGAGGCTGTTTGGTGATTATTCGGGAAGCTGGGGGTTGATCCGCTGGTTGGAACAGGCGAAAGCAGAAAAGCTGGATGAAAGCCGTTACCGGCTGACGTTTACTATGCCGGACGGTTTACCGATAACCTGGATATTACGCACGGAAATGGGCCGCGGGCCGCTGGCGTTGCTGAAACTGCGGGGATTTACGCTGCCGAAAGAGATTTTTATGGTAACGCCGGATGATGACACGCCTATGCCAGCGACTGATGATGGTGATTGGGAGGATGAGTAATGTTGCCTTGGTGGTTTGGTGTTACATCAGATTAGCAGGGAAAATCAACTATCTAATGTCCTGAAACACCGCCGTTTTTGCGGTGTTTCAGAAATAAAGCTACATATTAAATTAAAGGACGTGAACAGACGATGTGTTAGTTGTGCCGCTTGGCACCAGAGCACCAGATACCATAACCACGATTTCGCCTTTCTTCGCCAGCCCACTGGCCAGTGCTGCTTCTTTACCGATGCGATAGAAATCGTCGGTAGATGCGATTTCTTTAACGATTTGAGTAGCAACACCTTTAACTAATAGCAATTGGCGTGCGGTCAATTCATTGGTGGTTAATGCCAGAATAGGTGCACCAGGGAAGTACTTACGGATAGATTTAGCAGACTTACCGCCATAGGTTGCGACTACAATTAGGGGGGCTTCCAGCTTTTCGGCTGTCTCAACGGCACCACGGCATACCGCTTCAGTTACGCGCAGTCTACGGCAATTGACTGCTTCAATGCGGCTTGGCATGACACGATCTGTGCGCTCACAAATCGTTGCCATGATAGTCACGGCTTCTACCGGATATTTGCCTTTTGCACTTTCACCGGAAAGCATAACTGCATCAGTACCATCCAAAATGGCGTTAGCTACGTCACCGGCTTCAGCGCGGGTAGGGCGTGGGTTTTTGATCATGGAATCGAGCATTTGGGTTGCAGTGATAACAACTTTGCGAGCCATGTTACATTTTTGGATCATCATCTTCTGGGCGAAGATAACTTCTTCTACCGGGATTTCAACACCGAGGTCACCGCGGGCAACCATGATCCCGTCAGAAGCTTCCAGGATCTCATCAAAGTTGTTCAGACCTTCCTGATTTTCAATCTTAGAGATAATTTGAATATTTTCACCACCGTGCGCTTGCAAATGTTTGCGGATTTCCAGAACGTCAGAGCGTTTACGGATGAAAGAAGCGGCGATGAAATCAACACCTTGTTGGCAACCAAAGACCAAATCTTGTTTATCTTTTTCTGCCAGTGCTGGCAGGCTGATAGATATACCTGGCAGGTTAACACCTTTATTTTCACCTAAATCACCGTTGTTCAAAACCTGACAAATGACTTCTGACTGAGTGACTTCTTTAACTCTCATACCGATCAAGCCGTCATCAACGAGAACGGTGTTACCTGGAGCTAAATCCGCAGGGAAACCATTGTAAGTTACAGCAACGCGGTCTTTATTACCGATAACGGTTGTGTCGGTGGTAAAAGTGAAAGTCTGACCAGCAGTCAGGGAAACATCATTGCCACCTTCCAGCTTCATGGTTCGAATTTCAGGGCCTTTCGTATCCAGCAGAATAGCTGCCTGTTTACCTGTCTTAGTCATAACTGAACGGATATTTTGAATACGCTGGCCGTGCTCTTCATAGTCTCCGTGCGAAAAGTTGAGGCGCATAACATTCATGCCTGCATCCAACAGTTCGGTCAGTTTTTCTTCGGATTCTGTTTTTGGTCCGATAGTACAAACAATTTTGGTTTTTTTCATGACAACTTATCTACAGGTTTTAATGGATAAAATAGTGAACCACCAACTTTATGGTTTGCGCAGATACCATAGGGTGCTGAATGTTGCGCAACATCATTAAGGACAGGTGACGGGGAAGACATGCAGTGTTTTTTGTGTGAAATCAGGCATATGTAATTATATGAGTTTATGCATACTACCAATCTGTCATTTTTCAGCATTCAGCAAATTAATGGGCTGAAACCATTCAACTATAAATTGGGTCGTATTATAGAGATTTATTTCTGTGAAATGAATCAAAAAATGATTATATGAATTAATTATAACGTTAGGACGAAGAAATAATGCAAATAACAGCAGGGATGATAACTTACTGCTCAATTTTTTATGGAAAATCAACTGATTATTTCAGAACGGAAGAATGATTTCAGAGATTTGGTGCGTCCGAGTGGACTCGAACCACCGACCCCCACCATGTCAAGGTGGTGCTCTAACCAACTGAGCTACGGACGCACTAAAAAGAGAGCGCTATCAATCAAGCAATTTGGTGCGTCCGAGTGGACTCGAACCACCGACCCCCACCATGTCAAGGTGGTGCTCTAACCAACTGAGCTACGGACGCAATCTAAATTGCATTGGTGACAACGGGGACGAATATTAGCGGCGAGTGAGCCTTCTGGCAAGGGGAATAATACAAATTGTTGTTCAACTGTTCGTATTTGCATCGGCTACAGTGAATTTGTCGTTTATTTTACCAGTTAAATATTCGTCCCCGGTTTTAGGGAAGGCAAATCAGTGGTTTGAGCGCCGCAGAACGACCTCGTCTGATTGTTTTTGTGTCCATAAAATACGGGAGGATATCATCACTGCTGATGCGGTCAGGCCAATAATAAAGCCAATCCAAAATCCTTGTGGCCCCATAGCGGGTACAACATGATCGGTTAATCCCAGAATGTAACCACTTGGCAGCCCGAGAATCCAGTAGGCGATGAACGTGATATAGAAGATAGAGCGCGTATCTTTATAGCCACGTAAGACACCGGAGCCCACCACCTGTATGGCATCAGACAGTTGGTAAAAAGCGGCAAACAGCATCAGATTTGATGCCATGATGATAACTTCAGGGTTATCGTTATACATCAAGGCAATCGGTTCGCGCAGAATGATAGTAAAAGCCGCGGTTAAGCAGGAAAACATTAAACCGACGGCAATACCGGTATATGCTGATATCCGGGCATTTTCGATAGATTTTTGCCCCAGATTGTAGCCAATGCGGATTGTGGTTGCTACAGCTAAGGATATTGGAAACATAAACATCAATGAACTGAAATTCAGTGCTATCTGGTGCCCAGCAACTGCGGTAATGCCCAAAGGGGTGATCAATAATGCCACTATTGCAAATAGCGTAATTTCAAAAAATACCGCCATAGCAATAGGCAAGCCGAGGGCTGAAATACGTTTCAAGGTATGCCATTCTGGTGCCACCAAACGATGTTTAGGGCGGATATCCTTTTGTGATGACGAATGTTTCACATACCAGCGCAGTGACAGGAACATGGCCCAGTAAACACTGGCGGTAGCGACACCACAACCAATACCACCCAGAGCGGGAGCACCGAATTTACCGTAAATGAGTACGTAGTTAATCGGAATGTTAATTAATAATCCTAAAAAACCAATGATCATTCCCGGTTTGGTTTTCGATAAACCTTCACATTGATTACGGAGTACCTGATAAAACAGATAGCCCGGTGCACCCCACATTATTGCGTGGATAAATCCAACCGCTTTTTCTGCCAAAAGCGGGTCTATATTGTGTTGCCTGTCAATAAGAAATTTGCTGTGGTATAAAATAACAATAATGATGATTGAGAGGAAAGTCGCTAACCAGAACCCTTGCTGAGTTTGATTGGCAATCAGGTTTCTGCGCCCAGAACCGTTCATTTGCGCAATAATGGGTGTCAACGCTAATAGTAAGCCGTAACCAAATAAAATCACTGGCAGCCAGATAGAGGTACCAACAGCCACCGCGGACATTTCTGTTGCACTGACGCTACCCGCCATAACGGTATCCACAACCCCCATTGCAGTTTGTGAGAATTGGGCAATAATGACGGGGATCCCCAAAGCGAGCAGACTACGCGCTTCTTTTAAATACTTCTGCACGTATTACACCTTTTTTAAAAGTAAAAGAATATTAAGAAAAACTCCTGCATATAAGAAACGATTTTTGAAAAATCAACCGTTTACTAACTGGGGTATTGTATCTGTTTAATTCTATATTAGCCAACAATAATGCTGAATTTATATTCAAACGCTCAGGTGGTATTTATAAGTGACAACTTGATATAAACTCACTAATAATTTTATATGGTCATCAAGAGGTTCTTTTATGTTCACGGGTATCGTTCAGGGAAAAGCGCCATTAGTTGCTATTGATGAGAAAAATAATTTTCGGACTCATGTCGTTAAATTCCCGGCTGAATTATTGCGAGGTATTGAAACAGGCGCATCGGTTGCTAATAACGGTTGTTGTCTGACGGTAACCAAAATAGAAGGCGATGAGGTCAGTTTCGATTTAATGAAAGAGACGCTGCGCTTGACCAATCTTGGTGATTTACAGGTAGGGGATGATGTGAACCTGGAGCGGGCCGCTAAATTTGGTGATGAAATTGGTGGACATTTGATGTCCGGTCATATCATCACTGTTGCCGAGATCGCTAAAATTTTCACTTCAGAAAATAATCATCAAATCTGGTTCAGGATCCACGATAAGCAATTGATGAAATATATCCTGCATAAAGGATTTATCGGCATCGATGGGATTAGCCTGACGATTGGTGATGTCGTGAATAATCGTTTTTGTGTCCACCTTATCCCTGAAACACTGGAGCGTACAACATTAGGTAAAAAACGTCTTGGTCATAAAGTGAACATTGAGATTGACTCACAGACTCAGGCGCTTGTCGATACAGTGGAACGCGTTCTTGCTCAGAAAGAACGGGAACGCGTTATCTCTCAGCAACCAGCCACTGTTATTGGCGAATAATCAATAAATTAACAAGCGACAGGAAGACTTGGCTTGTCGCTTCCGAACAAAATGAGCCTGTATTCCAACAAGGCTCGTTGAGCCTATTAGTGATCCTTTTGTGATTTGCATCTCAGTATTCTGTGTATTATGTTACTTAATATAGTTTGTGTTGTTATTATTGTGTTAATGCGCTTTGTCGTAAAGTGCAGGTTAACCTTACAATTATATTCTTAGAGACGACTTTAATGGAAAACGCGATTGAATTAGATGAATGGCTTGAAGAACCTACACATGATGATGCTGTTGAAATGATGAATGCACAAGCTATTGTACCTTTCGGTACAGCACTTTGGCCTTAATGGTTCCTATAATAGAGCCTTTAGCGGTTCTCTATAATTGAAGTAAGGGGGCTTCCCCTTACTTAAAAATAAATAGGATTGCCCTCATGGATAAAAGTTTTGAAAATATGTATCGCTGTTTATCATATCACCCTGCAATTTCGGATAAAGTAAAAAAGGGTGAATGTATAAAGATATTGATTGGATCTGATACTGAGCATAGCGAAATTGCACAAAAGATGCATGGGTATAAAAAGAATTTTAATGTAAAATCTGATTTCGTTTCTTTAGAAGAAACATCAGTAGACGATATAAAACAAAAAATATCCGATTGTGATTTATTTATCTTTCTTTATGCATCATCAACATTAAAGAATGCATCTCCACAAGGGCCAGAATATTTAATCAAAATAAGAAAATTTATTACTGAATCGTGGAAGAAATCAGTACTGTTTAAAGATTATGGCCCTCATTTTATTGAGGCATTCAGTGAACCACAAACATCAATAACAGAAAGGAACAAAAAGCTGATTGAACTATCAAGTCAATCACAGAAGATTCAATATACAGATAATCAAGGAAACTCAATTATAGGTTATTTGGAGAAAGACCATAAGTGGACGTCCATTGATGGTAATGGAAATCTTGATGTTATTCCTGGGGAAATTGCGAGCCATATAAAGAATCTTAACGGTAGTGTTAGTTTTAGTGGCACTTTTTTGAGTACTGCGCCATTTGCCATAAAATATGGGGTTGTCAATGATATGATGACGATAAATATAAAAGAGGGTGAAATCATTGGGTTTGATTGTGACAATGCAGAATTTAATAGAGACTTTAATTTATATCTAAACCATAATCACGGAAATCGAGTTGTTGAAGAGTTTGGTATTGGCACCAACACGGGAGTGAAAGCGCTTTACGGCAGAAATGCGGGTTTTGAAGAACGCCATCCTGGTTTACATCTTGGCTTAGGAGGTGGTGTAAAGGGAAGCCATCATTTAGATTTGATATTTTCTGGTGGAAAAATAGCATTTGATCAAACGACCTTTTTTGATAATGGCTATGTTGGTTATTTTCGTTAGTGAAAAATACATCTATAAGCCACAGTGGGTTCCCACTGTAGCTTTGGATTAATCACCGGGCTACCCGTAACCCGCCTTCAATACCTTTTGGGCTGAACATGATTTGCCATAATTGAATATCGCGCGCACGAAATGCACCTGCACAGGCGTTCAGGTAATAGCTAAACATACGTTTAAATGTTGGACTATAGCTATTTTGTATCTCCGGCCAACAGGCAATAAATCTTTCATGCCAGGCCATCAGTGTGCGATCATAATCTGCACCAAAATTATGCCAATCTTCCATAACAAAACGTTTTTTGCTGGTGTGTGCTATTTGCTCAATAGAAGGTACGCAGCCATTGGGAAAAATATATTTGCTGATCCACGGGTCAGCGCTGACTTTACTTTTGTTGGAGCCAATGGTGTGCAGCAGGAATAAACCATCAGGTTTTAGGTTTCTTTGAACAACGTTGAAGTAAGTTGAATAATTCTTCGGGCCGACGTGTTCAAACATACCAACAGAAACAATCCTATCAAATTGCTTATGTAAATCCCGATAATCTTTCAGAATAATGTTTACGTCCAGATTTTCACATTGTTGCTGTGCATATTTCTGTTGTTCAGCTGAAACGGTTACACCGGTTATGGAAACACCATAGTTTTTCGCAGCATAAAGTGATAACCCTCCCCAACCACACCCAATATCCAACAAGGTCATACCGGGAGAGAGTTCTAATTTCTCGCAGACGAGCTTCAATTTATCAAGTTGAGCCTGTTCCAATGTTTCAGCTTGTTTCCAGTATCCGCAGGAATATTGCATATGAGGGTCAAGCATACGGGTAAAAAGATCATTGCCTAAATCATAATGTTTATGACCGACAATCCATGACCGTTTTGGTGTTTGTAAATTACGTAAGCGGGTTATTGCGATTTTCAGTGTATCTTTGAAACTACTGGGAATTTTATTTTCTAATCCAGCACGTAAAACGCGATAAAAGAAAATATCTAACCGTTCACAATCCCACCAGCCATCCATATAACTTTCACCTAATCCCATTGAACCCTGTTGTAAAACTCGTTTATAGAAATCAGGGTTTTTTACTTGGATATCATAGGGATTGTGACCATTAATTTGAACCCCTGCTTCTTGTAGCATTTCATTGGCAATTCGCTGCCAGGAATTAGTGACGGTTTTTTGGTTTTCAATGTGCGATGAACTCATATACTCTCCAATGTTAGGGCGATGGAATATTGAGGATCTCGTTTTAGCTAACAAAGCAGAGTGCAAAATGCAAAAGCGAGAAATCCTAAAAATCACTAATCCATAAGTTTAATATGGGAATTATTGCTCCTAAAAACCTCAAATTCAGGTTATTTAGAATAAGGAACTTATACGAGTATAAAAGCGGAAAATTGTTTCATCAATTAATAAATAAAGACTGTCATGAATTGATAATTAACAGTCTTTATTGAAGTAACGATTTGATTAATATCAGGAATGTTTTTCAACAGCTTGAATACAGCGATCAGCTTTTTTTTTCCACTGTATAAAATATCCTAGTGCCATCAGAATAACGGTAGAAGCCATGACAGTAGTTGTCGATATAAGCGGATTGTTAATAAATGCTGAAACAATCAGGCTGGCAATAAAACAGAGCCCTAATTGGAGGGTGTTTTGCAATGCAGCTGCTTTTCCACTGTCTTGTGGATAAGTGGATAAAGCATTAGCGACTGCAATGGGATATGAAGCACCATTCATCGCGGCCATAAAGCAGAAAGGGACCAGAATCGTCAACATGGTCGGCTCGCTGAATTTTGCGATTAAATATAGCACAATCATGCTGACAGCATAGCCAACCAACAGATAAGGGAAAACAATTTGACTTCTTATTTTGGTCAAAATACTGCGGCATCCATAACCACCGGCCATAAAGGCTAATGTTTGTGGTACATAACTCAAACCGATATCGTTTGGGCTATAGCCCATATTAGCGAGAATAAAAGGTGAACCTGTTAGCCAGGCGAAAAAACCAGCGCTACATGATGCAAATATCAGGACGTTGCCACTAAACATCGGCGATTTTAGTATCGTAAGGAAAGATACATGGCTTTTCTGCGTTTCAGTCTCACTGTTTTTTTTGCGGTTTTCTTGCAGGAACAGAGTAGGCAGCAGCAGTAATAACGTAATTGCCAGTAATACCAGGAAAATGATACGCCAGCCGCCATGTTGTAACAGCCAGGCACCCATCAAAGGCGCCAGGGCAGGGGAAAGTGCGACCAGGGGCATGAGTGTGGCAAAAACGCGTTTAGTCTGGTTGGCGTCATAACGATCAATAACTAATGCTTGCCATGAAACCGCAGCTGAACAAACACCTATGGCTTGGATAAAACGCAAAACTAAAAGTTGTGTGGCATCTGTTATCCAAAGCATACCCAGACAGCTAACAGAAAACATTGATAACCCAGCGATGATAATAGGCTTTCTGCCAAAGCGATCTGAAAGAGGTCCCCACAAAAGTTGAGCAAAGGCAAAACCTGCAAGAAAGATACTTAGACTGGCACTAATTGCTCCCGCCGATGTGCCCAATTCTTGTTGCATAGAACCGAATGCTGGCAGATACATATCAATAGCCAGATAACCCAGCATACTCAAGCCTGCAAGGTAGAACATGAACTGACTTGAGTTTTTCATTTGATTACTCTCTTTGGATGTCATGATTGAAACAACTTGCTGTGTAGGTAGATAAGAAAATTTGTGTATATTCTATATGTCGTGATTTTTACTTGTGAAACGGTAATATTTGGATAATGCTGTGAAAAAAACTGAAAGGTAAAATTATGTGGTCAGAATATTCACTTGAAGTTGTGGATGCAGTTGTCAGAACGGGAAGTTTTAGTGCCGCTGCATCGGAACTTCACCGTGTCCCCTCGGCAATCAGTTATACCGTAAGACAACTGGAGGAGTGGCTTGCCGTCCCGTTGTTTGAACGTCGTCATCGGGATGTGGAATTGACAGAGTCAGGCACTATTTTTATCAAAGAGGCCCGCATTGTTATCAAAAAAATGAATGACACTCGTCATCAGTGCCAGCAGGTTGCAAATGGCTGGAGAGGACAATTCAGCATTGCTATTGACCGGGTTGTTAAACCAGAACGCAGTCGTCAACTTATTCTTGATTTTTATCACCATTTTCCTGATATAGAGCTGTTTATTCATCAGGAAGTCTTTAATGGTGTATGGGACGCGCTGGTGGATGGTCGGGTTGATGTTGCAATTGGTGCTACCCGTGTCGCTCCGGTAGGGGAAAGGTTCAATTTTCGGGATATGGGATTTATGTCTTGGCTGTGTGTCGTCAGCACCGGTCATGCTCTGACTCAACTGACCGGTCTACTGACTGATGATCAAATGCGACCTTATTCAAGTTTGTGTCTTGAAGATACATCCCGCAATTTACCGAAGCGTGACACTTGGACTTTGGATAATCAGCGCAGGCTGGTGGTCCCTGATTGGGAATCTGGTCTGGCTTGTCTGAATGAGGGGTTATGTGTGGGGATGGTGCCTAAGCATAGGGCAATGCCGCTGATCCGGCAGAAGAAACTGGAAGCATTGGCATTAGAGCAGCCTTTGCCTGATAGCCCATGTTGTTTAACATGGGTGCAAAATAGCCATTCTCCGGCATTAAGTTGGCTTCTTGGCTATCTCGGCGATAGTGAAACTCTTAATGCTGAATGGCTTCAGGATGAATAGGGAGGATTAACGGCGATAGTCGATAAATGGGCCATCGGTGACAGAACGCCGTTCAACCAAACGTGGATGTACTTCAATAGTTTGAGCATCTTCACGTTTACTGACTATTCTGTCTAGCAACATAGAAAACGCCATTTGTCCCAGACGTTCTTTTGGCTGATGGATAGTTGTCAATGCCGGAGAGAAATAACGGGCGTTGCGTATATTATCGTAACCGATCACAGAAATATCCTGTGGGATGCGTAATCCTAATTCATCAGCAGCACAAATAGCCCCCATTGCCATAACATCACCACCACAGAAGACCGCCGTCGGACGCTGTTTTTGATTTAGAATTTGATGCATGGCTTTGTAGCCCGATTCTGGTTCAAAATCCCCCTGAACAATCCACTCTTCTCTGATTGGAATGCTGGCTTCTTTTAATGCTTTCAAGAACCCCTGATGACGGCCACCACCGGTGTTTCGTGCCAGGGGACCAGGGATCGCACCAATATCACGATGACCACGCTCAATAAGATAGCGACCAGCCAGATAACCGCCGTGGAATGCGTTATCAATAATAGTATCAATGAAATCACCTCTGGCTTGTCCCCAATCCATGACGACCATGGGAATATTGCGATAATCTTCCAACATTCCTAATAACTGTTCCGGGTATTCTGAACACATCACCAGCAATCCATCCACCCGTTTTTGTGCCAACATGGCCAGATAGGCTTTCTGTTTATCAATGTTATTGTGTGAGTTACACAAAATTAGCGTATAGCCTTTGCTATAACAACTGTTTTCAACGGATTCAATAACTTCAGCAAAATAGGGAGCTTCGCTGGACGTGGCCAGTAATCCGATCGATTTTGTATGGTTAACTTTCAGACTGCGGGCAACGGCACTGGGTGAATAACTCAGCTCTTTGATAGCAGCCCAAACGGCAGCCTTGGTATCTTCGGCGACGAAACGGGTTTTATTAATAACATGGGATACAGTAGTGGTTGAAACGCCAGCGTTCTTAGCCACATCTTTGATCGTTGCCATGAGATGAAAGACTCCTGACCTTTTGGTCTAAATTTAAAACTCTTTGTTAATCGTTTGCCAGTATCTTTATACATTAGGGTATCCGCTGGCAATAAATTAGCGATAAATCCTGAATTTTGTCTGATCTGGCTCAAAAGTGAAAGCAATAATCAATGGTATAAAATGCAGGGTAGTCACTATTTTATGTTTTTTCCTTAATGTAAGGATAATTAACTATGTTAACTGAATGGTATTTGTGGTTATAGACTTCTACTCTGAGGGGGAGCGATGGATACCGATTTGAAGCTTGGCTTATTTACTGCGGTGAGCACGTTGGTGATGATTGCCATTTTTGCCGCTGTTTGCTTGATCTTTGCCTGATGTTTTGAATTGATTAGGTGATGTAAAAATTGGGTTTTTATATTGAAAGGTTAGCGGGCAGACAGCGTCAATGGCTTATCTGCCCTTTTAATGTTAGTTCGGATAGTCATCAGGCAAACTGATGGTGATTAACCCAGGTTATTCAGGTTTACAGCAGAAGTGTTATGGTGTTTGCCATAGCGGTATTCCAGTGTTTCGGCGGAGATATGTGGTTCTAATGCATCTTTAGTGTGGCTATTTTTGCTAGTTATCTTAATAACTTCTACGATAAATAACAGTCAAAAAGAAACCATCCGTTCCAGGATAAAAAAATATCAGGATGCATATTGGTGAAAGAAAATGGTATTCTCGGCCAAGATTGTGACGATGTTGGTTATCAACATACTGTTGGTTTAAAGGAAATAAAAATGACGACTATTGATAAGATTGAGCGCCAAATTAAAGAGAACCCGATTCTGCTGTATATGAAAGGCTCCCCTAAATTACCAAATTGTGGCTTTTCTGCACAGGCTGTTCAGGCTTTATCTGCATGTGGTGAACGTTTTGCTTATGTAGATATTTTGCAAAATCCAGATATTCGTGCAGAATTGCCAAAATATGCTAATTGGCCAACTTTTCCTCAGCTTTGGGTCGAGGGTGAGTTGGTAGGTGGATGCGATATTATCATTGAGATGTATCAGCGTGGTGAGTTACAAACATTAATTAAAGAAGCCGCTGATAAATATCGCTCTCAGGACGAAAACGCGACAGAGTAATTTTTAAATTAGCGACAGGCTATTATGCTATCTCCCCATATGTTGATATATGGGGGTTTTTGTTATTGCTTAAATTTCAATTTGATTGTATTAATCTTATAGTTAGCTATAAGTTTATCCGGTTTTTTCTTCTTCTGTTGTCGCTAAGGGCCAGCCACCAAGTTGTTTCCAGCGATTAACCATTTCACAGAATAATTCAGCGGTACGCTCAGTATCATATAAGGCGCTGTGAGCCTGATTATTATCGAATGGGATCCCGGCTGTGGCGCAGGCTTTTGCTAAAATCGTTTGTCCTAATACCAGGCCACCTAAAGCCGCCGTATCAAAAGTCGCAAAGGGATGAAATGGATTCCGTTTCAGTCTGGCGCGTTCTGCGGCAGCCATAACAAAGCTATGATCAAAGTTAGCATTGTGCGCAACGATAATGGCCCGACTGCAATGACTATTTTTTATCCCTTTACGAACCATTTTAAAAATAGCGTGCAGAGCTTCATACTCGCTTACTGCTCCACGTAGCGGGTTTGATGGATCGATGCCGGTAAACGCCAGGGCTGCTGGTTCAAGATTTGCGCCCTCAAATGGCTCAATATGGAAATGAAGTGATTCGCTGGGTGCCAGCCAACCTTGATCATCCATCTCCAGTGTGATGGCGGCAATTTCAAGTAACGCGTCTGTTTTGGCATTAAAGCCGCCAGTTTCAACATCAATAACGACAGGGTAATAACCTCGAAAACGCCCACTAAGGACGTTTGGCTCTTTTTTGTCAGACATCAGATTGAGTTACCCAGGGCGTTACTGGCATTTTTGTTTTCAATAAGCTCAATTTTGTAACCGTCTGGATCTTCAACGAAAGCAATAATGGTTGTTCCACCTTTTACCGGGCCGGCTTCACGGGTAATGTTACCACCTGCTTTGCGAATAGATTCGCAAGTGGCTGCGACATCATCGACACCTAATGCAATATGACCAAAGGCATCTCCCATTGCATAATGGTCAACTCCCCAGTTATAAGTTAACTCGATTACCGCCCCTTCGCTTTCATCTGTGTAGCCAACGAAGGCGAGTGAGTACTTATATTCTGTATTCTCACTGACGCGCAGTAGGCGCATTCCTAATACTTCAGTATAAAAATCAACGGAGCGTTGCAGATCACCAACGCGGATCATGGTATGGAGTAAGCGCATAATTACCTCTCATTTAATGGTTTTACCAGTATTTTTGTGCGGCAGGTCGCACAAAAACCACTAACTATAACGTGTCTTACGGTTACAGTTCAATTTATCCATAATTATAATTTATTCTCATCTGGGTTTATAATTAAATATAGTATATGAATTGTATAGGGAACGGGATGTGATGGTCGAGCAACTAGAGTTCTTTGCTATTCCTAGTCCTTGTCGAGGAATTTGTCAGACTAATGAGCGGGGTTTTTGTTTGGGATGTTATCGCAGCCGAGAAGAAAGATTTAATTGGATGAAAATGTCAGATGGGCAAAAGCGTGAAGTATTGAGATTGTGCCGGCAAAGATATTTACGTTCAGTGAGAGCACAAAATCAGACAGATGAAGAACTACCTGAGCAGCCATCACTATTTTAATTAGAAAATTTTGAGGTTATTAGAGTTAACAATTCAATGATTTACTTATATAGGGTTATATTTTTGGCGAAGTTATAAATGTTCTACTATAATTTACAGTGTTTTGTTTGTTATTTTTTTATTTATTGCTTAACGGGATGGCTAACGGTTTTTATTTTAAGTGTTTTTATAACTTCATGTTTTAAATGGAATTTTTAGTTTGATTGTGTGATAAATGTAAAATAAAAACAACATTAATGTAAAAATAGATAGCTTAGCATTTAGATGACAGCTATCCTTATAGTACTTGGAATAAAGTATTGAATGATATTTATTGGTTTCTATTTGTTTGTATTCATATTTCTGATAGTTTTTGTGGTAAAAATATTGTATGTTAATTGTTTTGTTCTAAATTGAATTTAAGTTTAGTTGTTCTTGGTTATAGTTACCTGAATTAGTTAGTTACTAAGAGTTTACTGTGATTACACAGAAGTTATATCTATTTTTTTAAGGCTAATTAGCCTGGTTTAGAAAAATTTGGCTGTTATGTTTAGTAGGCTAGTTATTTAAGGAGGGACAATTGGAATCTACATTGGGATCAGATCTGGCACGGTTAGTCCGTATTTGGCGTGCTTTAATTGACTATCGTTTAAAGCCGTTGGAATTAACTCAGACTCATTGGGTAACGTTATACAATATTAGCCGGTTACCCCAGGAGCAATCTCAGATACAGTTGGCGAAAGCTATCGGTATTGAACAACCATCTTTAGTCAGAACATTAGATCAGCTTGAGGAAAAAAGACTTATCACCCGGCATACTTGTGCCAATGATCGTCGTGCCAAAAGAATCAAGCTGACTGAAGACTCTGCATCGGTTATTAGGGAGTTAGATGGTGTTATTGCATCGACAAGAAATGAGATTCTGGATGGTATTTCACGCGAGGAACTTGCTTTTCTTTCCACTTTAGTGCAGAAACTAGAGCAAAATATTATCCAATTACAGAGTAGATAGTAATTACGATATCCATGAAATGCTAACCAGATGAAAGAAGACCGCGACTTACAAAGATCAAGTCACGGTTTTCTTATCTATATTATTTTATTGTCGAGGTGAAACCGTCAGATTATTGCCTTGGCCTGCGATTCTGACACGTTGGCCTTTACTGAAGACTGTTTTGCCTTGTTTTTGAACAACAATGATGCTTTCACCGCTGTCACGACGAATTTCCAGTTCTACACCTTTAGTTGTGTTGAGTGCCCCCTGAATGTTTTGGCCTGCAACACCACCAGCAACTGCACCTGCGGCAGTCGCCAATGTGTTGCCACTGCCACCACCAATAGTATTACCAACCAGGCCACCCAGAACTGCGCCACCGATAGCACCTAATACATTCTCATTGCTGCCTGCTTGAATATTGACAGGGCGAACGGAAACAATCGTACCGTAAGAGACTGTCTGGACTTGTTTAGCTTGTCCGGCAGTATAGGTATCACCAGAAAGGGAATCGGTGTTGACACAGCCTGATAATGATGCGACTGCAACCGCGCTAACTAAAAAATGCTTAAACATAGTAACTCCTGATTTTGATGCCTGACTGCGGAAATCTGATAGCTTATGGGCAACCAGGCTACAACCGGCATTGGCAACAAGTAATAAAAAATTTATTCGGATAGAATAATTGGTACATTAGCAATCTAGTGCTAAACATATATTAAACGTCAATAGAGATTTTTAAAAGAAATAGCTATTAATGAAAAATTCCACATTTTTGTGAAGTTGTTTCCAAAACTTAGGTTTTATTCCTTTGTTTTCCTATTAACCATATACAGCTAAAACCACCGCGCTTTATAGTTATTGGCGTGATTTCTGATTTTATCAAGACAGATTCTAAGCGGGAAGGCAAATTAATGGTTATGAAGTCAGGTCGTTATATTGGTGTTATGTCGGGTACAAGTCTGGATGGGGTTGATGTGGTGCTTGCAGCAATCAGCGATAAAGTTGTTGCTCAACAAGCCAGTTATTCACATCCATTTCCATATGAACTCAAGCAAAAAATTCTTGCAGTTTGTCAGGGGCAACAAACGACATTATCTGCGATAGGCCGGTTAGATTATGAACTGGGTTCTTTATTCGCTGAGGCTGTACAAGGTTTACTCACTAAAACTGGGTTAACGACAAGCGATATCATTGCAGTGGGATGTCATGGGCAGACCGTTTGGCATGAGCCGGACAGTCATACGCCTTTCACTATGCAGCTTGGCGATAATAACCGTATCGCGGCGTTAACCGGGATGACCACTGTTGGTGATTTTCGCCGGCGGGATATGGCATATGGTGGGCAGGGTGCGCCATTAGTTCCGGCTTTTCATTTCGCTGTGTTAGGTCATCCAACAGAACGCAGGATAATTCTCAATATCGGTGGTATTGCTAACATAACGACGCTGTTACCTGGATCGTTAGTTAAAGGGTATGACACAGGCCCGGGTAACATGCTGATGGATAGCTGGGTATGGTGCCATCAGAAAAAACCTTATGATAAAGATGGTCAATGGGCACGAGAAGGTGTCGTTAATAACAGCTTACTCAGACAAATGCTTTCTGATCACTATTTTTCACGGCCCGCCCCTAAAAGTACTGGCCGGGAGTATTTCAATATGAGCTGGCTAGAGGCACAATTGGTTAATTTTAATGATATATCTTCTGTTGATGTTCAGGCCACACTGGCCGAGCTGACAGCGGTATCTGTGTCACAGCAAATCATGTTGAGTGGTGGGTGTGAACGTCTGCTGGTTTGTGGTGGTGGTGCGCGTAATTCGCAAATAATGAATCGACTTTCTGCATTATTGCCGGGGACGGAAGTGTGTCCGACAGATAAATATGGTCTTAGTGGTGATGATATGGAAGCACTGGCATTTGCCTGGTTAGCATTCCGTACGATGTCAGGAGTTTCAGGGAATTTACCTTCTGTTACCGGCGCCAGCACTGAAACTATTTTAGGTGCAATTTATCCTGTTACTAATGAATAACAATGGTAAGCTGTCTGGTATTTAATAAGTCATAAGCAGAGCTACATAATGTCAGAACGTAATGAATTTGATGTTGCAGAGTTACGCCGCGAATATGTTCGTGGCGGGTTAAGACGTAAAGATTTGACCAAAGAACCCATCGAACTTTTTGAACGTTGGCTCAAGCAGGCATGTGAAGCCAAATTGTATGATCCAACGGCAATGTGTATCGCAACGGTTGATGAGAATGGTCAACCATATCAACGTATTGTGTTATTGAAGCATTTTGATGCCAATAGTTTGGTTTTTTATACAAATTTAGGCAGCCGAAAAGCAAAACATTTGACGCAGAATAACAAAATCAGCCTTCATTTCCCTTGGCATCCATTGGAAAGGCAAGTTTCTTTTCTGGGTAAAGCTGAACGTCTCTCTCCTGTTGAAGTGGTGAAATATTTCCATAGTCGCCCCAAAGATAGTCAGATTGCTGCATGGGTGTCGCAACAATCTTCCCGTATTTCCACGCGTAGTGTTTTGGAAGGGAAATTCCTTGAGCTAAAACAGAAATTCCTAAATGGTGAGGTTCCTTTACCCAGCTTTTGGGGGGGATTTAAAGTGACCTTTGATTCTGTTGAGTTTTGGCAAGGTGGTGCAAATCGGCTCCATGACCGGTTTATTTATCAACGGGAAGGCGATAACTGGCATATTGATAGGCTTGCACCATAAATTGTGGATTACTATTTTTAGTACTGGCACTTATAGTATTGGCGCTTTATGCTATGCCGCACTCTTTTTGAATCGCGATTTATACAACAGACGAAATAAACAAACTGATGGAGTCATTAATGTCTAGCAATAACCTGATAAAACAACTGCAAGAGCGGGGCCTCATTGCCCAGGTTACGGATGAAAATGCGTTAGTAGAGAGACTGGCGCAAGGCTCTGTTTCCCTCTATTGTGGTTTCGATCCGACCGCTGACAGCTTGCATTTGGGGCATCTGGTTCCCTTGCTGTGTTTAAAACGATTCCAACTGGCTGGGCATAAGCCTGTGGCGTTGGTTGGTGGGGCTACGGGTTTGATTGGCGATCCGAGTTTCAAAGCGGCTGAACGTAAATTGAATACCGAAGATACCGTTAAAGAGTGGGTAGAAAAAATCCGCCGGCAGGTTTCACCTTTTCTGGATTTTGATTGTGGTGAGAGCAGCGCTAAAACAGCCAATAATTACGATTGGTTTGGCAACATGGATGTTTTGACTTTCCTGCGTGATATTGGCAAGCATTTCTCAGTTAATCAGATGATTAATAAAGAGGCGGTTAAACAGCGTTTGAACCGTGATGATGTGGGTATTTCTTTTACTGAGTTTTCTTATAACTTGCTGCAATCGTATGACTTTGCCCGCCTGAATGAAGTGCATGGTGTTGAGTTGCAGATTGGTGGTTCTGACCAGTGGGGGAATATTACTTCTGGTATTGATTTAACCCGTCGTATCAACCAGAAACAAGTATTTGGTATGACTGTTCCGCTGATTACTAAATCTGATGGTACTAAATTTGGTAAGACAGAAGGTGGGGCCGTTTGGTTGGATCCGAAGAAAACCAGCCCATACAAATTCTATCAATTCTGGATTAACACTGCCGATGCCGATGTCTATCGCTTCTTGAAATTCTTTACCTTTATGAGTCTTGAAGATATTGATGCTTTGGAAGAAGAAGACAGAAACAGTGGCAAAGCGCCTCGTGCCCAGTACGTATTGGCGGAACAAGTCACCGGCATGGTGCATGGTGCAGAAGGGTTGGCAGCCGCTAAACGTATTACCGAAAGTTTGTTCTCCGGTGCGGTCGCTGATTTGACCGAAGAGGATTTCGCTCAACTGGCACAGGATGGTATGCCGGTAATCGAGTTGGAAAAAGGCGTAGATTTGCAACAGGCTCTGGTTAATGCCGGGTTAGTCCCTTCCCGTGGTCAAGCACGAACTATGATTAGTTCCAACGCTGTTGCGGTTAATGGTGAAAAACAGCCTGAGCCTGAGTATGTGTTTACTGACAGTAATCGTCTGTTTGGTCGTTATACATTGTTGCGTCGTGGTAAAAAACACGATTGTTTGATTTGCTGGAAATAACCAATATTGCGTATATACCCAATAGATTTCAAGTTGCCGCGCGGCAGCAAGTGAACGCATCCCCAGGCGCATAGATAACTATGTGACTGGGGTAAGTGAAAGCAGCCAACAAAGCAGCAACTTGCAAGATGAAGGGTATAAATGGGCAACGGTAATGTTGTCCATTTTCTTACTATGACGTTATCTTACAAACAGAAGCCAGAATAAAAATATAGGCCACGATTGTGAAAAATATCCTTTCTATTCAATCTCATGTTGTCTTTGGGCACGCTGGTAACAGCGCTGCGGAATTCCCTATACGACGGATGGGGATAAATGTTTGGCCGTTGAACACCGTCCAGTTTTCAAATCACACCCAATATGCTCAATGGAAAGGGTGTGTTATGCCGGCTGACCATCTCACCGACATCGTTCAGGGCATTGAAGAAATTGAACAGCTTAAATCTTGTAGTGCCGTTCTGAGTGGATATATCGGTTCACCAGAGCAGGGTAATCATATTATCGATATTGTGAAACGGGTAAAGGCAGCGAATCCTGATGCTTGGTATTTCTGTGATCCCGTGATGGGACATCCAGAAAAAGGTTGCATTGTTGCGCCGGGGGTTGCTGAATTTTTGTGTGAAAAAGCGCTTCCTGTGAGTGATATCATTGCCCCAAATTTGCTGGAGCTTGAAACGCTCAGTATGCAGAAAGTGACCAATGTCGAACAGGCGGTTACGGCTGCCCGATCTCTGTGCGAAAGAGGGCCGGACATTGTACTGGTTAAACACCTTAGTCGTGCTGGTTATCGGGCGGATCGTTTTGAAATGCTATTAGTGACTCAAGAGCATAGTTGGCATGTTAGTCGGCTTTTGGTGGATTTTGGCGAACGTCAGCCGGTTGGTGTTGGTGATTTAACCAGCGGTTTGCTATTAGTTAATCTATTAAAAGGAGAGTCTTTACAAGCGGCTCTTGAACATGTCGCTGCTGCGGTTTATGAAGTGATGATAACAACCAAAGATATGGACGAATATGAGTTACAGATTGTCGCTGCTCAAGACAGAATGGTGATACCTGACCATGAATTCCGTGCGACACAATTAGATTAATACGTAATTAGATTAATAATGTATTTAACCGTTCCACTGATATTGTGTGGAACGGTTTGTTTATCTGTAGATCAAATTAACCCCTCAGCTTTCAATGCATCACGAACGTTTGGACGTTCTGCAATTTTTTCCTGATAGGCTTTAAGATGTATCAGGCCGGATAAATCTAACTGAATCAAAGGTGCCCAGTTGCTGACTGTAAATAAATAGGCATCAGCAACAGTAAAGTTATCTCCGGCAATGTAGGGCTGTTTTGCCAATACTTCATCTATATAATTGAATTTTTTAAGTAGATAATTAATAGCAACAGGACGATAATTGTCTGGTGTTCCTGGTAAAAACAGTGGCGAATATCCTTTATGAATTTCACTGGAAATATAACTAAGACATTCAAGCTGGTGATATCGCTCCATTGTCCCTGCGGGTGCAATTAATTTTCTCTCCGGTTTCTGGTCTGCAATATATTGAACAATAACAGATCCTTCGGTAAGGATCTCATTGTTATCTAACAGGAGAGTTGGTACCTGGCCTTTTGGGTTAACGGCGAGAAAGTCGTCGCCGTTCTCCGTTTTTTTCGTTTTTAGATCTACTTTAATAACGCTGAAATCAAGCCCTGCTTCACGGAGGATGATGTGAGGAGATAGGGAACATGCTCCAGGCTGGTAATAAAGTTTCATGTATCGCTCCTTAAAAATTTCCGGTAGTAAATACAATGGGATAAAGGAACTCAGTAAGGCGTTTGTCATAGCCTCAATATATATTACCACGAAATATGGAAATATGTTATGTGAAATTGATAATTAAGCAGATATAAGGTGGTGTGATTGTATCGTGATGCGGTTTTTCTTTATCTCTTTGCTTATATAGTGGGTATTCTGTTTTTCATAATGTTTTCTGATAGATTGATAGTTAATATCGAAATTTAGGGTCAGTTATGGATGCAATTATTTATCCAGAACTGACCAGAATTTTGTGTTATATAGCATATTTACATCTAATTATATTATACGAAATAAATAATAGAGATTGTTGATAATTTCAGAAATTCATTTTGTATTAGTTATAAAATAATTAATATATTATTCTTATTAAATGATTTGTAATCATAAGAAAATAAATTTAATTTGTTGGTTAGGTCACTGAAATAAACCATGCATTGCCTATAGTTTCTTGTAAAAATATCTTTTTTATTTTCTTTATTAAAATGTTCAATTAAATTATTGTAAGTATTGTTAATTGTTTTTATTTGTCCATTAAGCCTATTCACTGAGTTGTTTATAGTTTCCAGGCTAAATGAAACATCTGATATGTTTAAAATAATTTCTTCTATCAATAAATAAATTTTATATATCTGGTTTTTATTTTCTCCGTCGGGAATGATTTTTAATAATTTTTGGATTTTTATATGTGTTTTCCCGGCGAAATTTTTCTTACACTCAAAATTAACTTTAGCTATTTCAAATGGTTGTGTTATTTTTGAAATAAAATCATTTACCTTACTAAAATCTGATTCAATTTCTTTCAATGTATGACTGATTCTGGCAATATAACCATGACCTAAATATCCACAGCCAAGTGATCCTAAATAAGTTGTTGCTTTTTTTATATTTTCAATAATTGAGTCAATATCTTGTTCATCGAATTTATATGCATATTCATAATTTTCCAATGCTGATGGCCAGCCATATAATGATCTACTAAATTCATTCCAAAAAGATCCAATTTCTTGTGATGGATCATAATCTTTCAGACATTCTGGTAGTGTTATATTCGTAATGGATTTAAACATATTGGATATAATTAAAAAGTCATTTTTCATTTTATGCACCTTACTAAAATAATAAACATTATTAAACTCTATAAAAGTATGAAATATAATGTTTGAACTAAAAGGTTAAAATAATAATAAAATATTGTATTGATAATCGATTTTATGAAAGTTAACTTATTGATTATATTAAAGGATAGATTACTGATTAGTGCAAGGAAATGAGATGATATTTTTTATTTTATTAAAATACTTATAAGTTGATATCATTTAACTACTTAATTACAAAGGCTTTAATCTATTTTCAAAAATGTTTTTTTATATTTTAATTTAAAATTAATCTTTATCTATTAGTGATAATTTAACTAAGAAATTGATGTATTATTTCTATCCATAATAAAAGGCCCGAAAAAACTCATTTTCCCGGCCTTTTACGCTAATCATCAAGGATGATTAATCGGATTATCTCAATTCCAGCTCATTCATTGCTGCAATGCTAAAACCACCGTCAACATGCAGGATTTCACCGGTAATACCGCCGGACAGATCCGAGCACAAAAATGCCGCAGCGTTACCGACATCTTCAGTTGTCACAGTACGGCGAATTGGGTTAATGGACTCACAGTGAGCCAGCATTTTACGGAAATCTTTGATGCCGGAAGCGGCTAAAGTGCGGATAGGGCCGGCAGAGATACCATTAACACGAATACCTTCCGCACCCATAGTATTAGCCATATAACGCACGTTAGCTTCCAGAGACGCTTTTGCCAAACCCATCACGTTATAATTAGGGATTGCACGCTCTGCCCCCAAATAGGTGAGGGTCAGCAAAGCGGAATTTGGATTTAGCATTTCACGGCAAGTTTTTGCCATCGCAACAAAGCTATAAGAACTGATGTCGTGTGCGATTTTAAAGCCTTCGCGGGTCACGGCATTCACGTAGTCACCATCTAATTGATCAGCAGGTGCAAAACCAATGGAGTGAACAAAGCCATCAAATTTTGGCCATACTTTGCCCAATTCAGTGAACAGGGTTTCAATACTTTTATCTTCAGCAACATCGCAAGGCAGAACGATAGCTGAGTTTAGGGAAGCCGCAAATTCTTCAACACGAGGTTTCAACTTGTCATTCTGATAAGTGAAAGCCAGTTCGGCACCCTGATCATGCATTGCTTTTGCAACACCATAAGCGATGGAGAGTTTACTGGCGACGCCAGTGATCAGAATGCGCTTGCCGGTCATAAAGCCCATAACAGTATCCTTGTGTAATAAAGCCAATAATGATATTAATGGATTAAAATTGCTAACAGAGACAATATCAATATGGCGTTTTATTGTTAATAAACCCAGTGATTCTATCACGCTGGAGAGAAATGTGCTGTATTTTGCGTTCTGCTCCGAGCAGTGATTATTGTTTTATATGCGTAAAGGAATATCCTGTCGCCAAGCATCAGAGGTGAGTGGCTCACCGAAATGGCTGGCGATCAGACGGCGGGTCATATCATGCAGCGGAGAAGCCAATACTTCTGCGGTATTTCCTCGTTCGACAACTTCGCCTTGATGCATGACCAGGACCTGATCGCTGATATGTTTCATCATGCCAAGATGCTGGGTAACATAGAGGTAAGAAATACCCTGTTTTTCCTGTAATTCCAACATCAGATTAATTATTTGAGAGCGCATAGACATATCAAGTGATGCTAATGCTTCATCGGCAATAATAATCTGAGGCTGTAATATTAATGCCCGCGCCAGTGCTACCCGCTGTTTTTGGCCTGAGGCTAACATATGAGGATAATAATTGGCATGGTCAGGTAACAGGCCAACTTGCCGCAGTGTTTGATTGATCCGTTTTTCCCGCTCGGTTGTATTGAGTTCGGTATTGAGCAGAAGAGGAACATCAAGAATTTGCCCAATCCGTTGGCGAGGATTCAGTGAGGTGCTTGGATCCTGAAATATCATGCGAATGCGTTGACTGCGATAGCTATAGTCACCATAAGTGAGTTTATGCCCTTTAATCATGATTTCGCCGGAAGTGGGTTCCATGACACCTGAAAGCATTTTTGCCAGGGTTGATTTTCCAGAACCGTTTTCACCAATAATTGCCAGGGTCTGTTTTGCTTTTAAGGTGAAGCTGACAGGCTTTACCGCGTCAAGATGCTGACGATGAAAAAAACCCGTACGATAACGGAAAGTTTTAGCTAAATTCCTGACTTCCAGCAAAGTATTAACCAATTACTGTTCCTCCAGATTCAATGGAAAATGGCAGGCAAAAGCATGGTTTCTAATTACCCGCAACCGTGGTGTTTCAATACAGGTTTTTTGTGCGTAAGGGCAGCGTGGACCTAAACGGCAGCCGATGGGCAGATGCTCAAGGGATGGAATGGCACCTGGCAATGTATTTAACCTACTTTTATGGAGCAGAGAGCTACCGAAATCAGGAATAGCGCGGCTTAACGCTTGTGTATAGGGGTGGTGTGGTGTGACCAATAATTCATTGGGCGCGGCGCTTTCGACAGTTTGACCACAATACAGAACATTAATGCGATCCACCAGTTTGCTCATGATTTGCAAATCATGGCTTATCAGTAAAATGGTGGTGTTATTGTTCTGATTCAATCGAGCTAACAGCCGGAAAATCTGAGCTTGAGTGGTTGGTTCCATTGCATTAGTGGGTTCATCTGCAATCAGCAAGCGTG
Organism: Photorhabdus sp. RM323S; assembly: GCF_042879375.1. Classification (NCBI taxonomy): domain Bacteria; kingdom Pseudomonadati; phylum Pseudomonadota; class Gammaproteobacteria; order Enterobacterales; family Morganellaceae; genus Photorhabdus; species Photorhabdus sp. RM323S. Next base: position 16,255 of record NZ_JBHFKZ010000048.1, on the reverse strand, counting down.
GTTGGTTAGCCAATGCAATAGCAATCATCACTTTCTGGCATTCCCCCTCAGTTAATTCGTAAGGGAAACTACTCATAATATCTTTATGATCTTTAATTCCTACACGGTGGAGTAACTCGATAGCCCGGCGTTTTCGCCATTTGAAGCGTTGCCACCAACGGCCTTTATAAGTCCAGCCGGGGATTGCCTGAATAAGTTGCTGACCAATATTTTCAGAAGGATCAAGACAAGATTGTGGCTCCTGAAAAATCATTGAGATATTGTGGCCGATCACTTTTCGGCGCTGCCGGGGAGTCAGGCGCAGCAGATCAATATCATCGAAACGAAAACGGTCAGCAGTCACTTTGAGATTATCTTTAGTGACCCCGCTTATTGCTTTGGCAATCAGGCTTTTACCAGAGCCTGATTCACCAACCAGACCGCGTATTTCACCTTCTGTCAGTGAGATACTGACGCGATCAACGGCTTTAACTGGCCCTTTGGCAGTCATAAATTCAATAGTGAGATTGCGAATATCAAGTAATGGCATTATTCCACCCCAGAATTAATTGCACGGTGTAATCCATTACCCAGTAAATTGATCAACAAGACACTCACCATTATCGCCGCGCCTGGCAGCATAACGGTCCAGGGCGCAACATAGATTAGCTCCAGTGAATCGCCCAACATAGCTCCCCATTCAGGCGAGGGAAGTTGGGCACCAAGATCAAGAAAACCAAGAGAAACGATATCAAGTATGGCAATAGAAAGGGCGCGGGTCAGCTCGCTAACCAATACGGCGGTAATGTTTGGTAATACGGCATACCATAGAATATGGTAATTAGAGGCACCATCCAAGCGTGCGGCAATAACATACTCTTTATCCAGTTCATCATGAACCGCACTGTAAACCGTGCGAACGATACGTGGCAATAGCGCCAGCCAAATAGCGATTATGGCATGGGACAAACTGGCACCGACAAAAGCGACGACAATAATTGCCAGCAATAATGAAGGGATAGAAAGTAATGAATCAAGAATATGATTGAGCACGGCGGATTTCAGCCCCCGTGTCATGCCTGCCAGACAGCCGATGATCAGACCGCATAAAGTGGCTGCCAATGTGACCAGCAGTGCCGAACCGAATGTGGATGCCGTACCTATCAATAATCGGCTGAGAATGTCGCGCCCAAGATCATCGGTACCCAAAAAAAAGGCGATATTACCGTGATGTGACCACGAAGGTGGCAGCAGCTGATGCCCAAGAAATTGTTGATCGAGTTGATAGGGTGCCAAATACCCCCCAAACAGACTTAGGGCAACCAGAATAAATACCCCATAAAATCCCGTCATTGCCAGCATATCAGAAGAGAAAAAACGCCAGATCACCTTTATCGGTGACGGCATTTTCTTTTCACGATAAAAATTATCTAAGGGCATACCATTCCTTATGCTTCAGAGGGGTAGTCATTGTGCCAATGATATCAGACAGAATATTGACCAAAATAACCAGCGTGCCAATAACCATCACACCCGCAGAAATGGTGGAGTAATCTTGCTGGCGGATTGCACTGACTAACCAGTGGCCAAGCCCCGGCCAGTTAAATACCAGTTCCGTCATCATCGCCAGTGTTAGCATGGTGGAAAATTGTAATCCCAGCTTCGGAATGATGGGAGGCAGCGCATTATGCAAGACATGACGACGGATAATTGTCAGCCTTGATAAACCTCGGGTTGAGGCGGCTTTAATGTAGTTTTCACCAAAAACGTCTTCTGTGCTGTTTCTCATCAGCCGGATAACTTCGGTTGTTGGTGCAACCGCGAGTGTAATCACTGGCAGGATCAAGTGGCGCATGGCACTGATAATCATTTCATTGCGATAGGGTGATTTTGATAACCAGGCATCAATGAGTGAAAAACCGGTTACAGGCTCAATCTGGTATAGCAGATCAAAACGACCGGAGACCGGTAGCCAGCCAAGATAAAGGGAAAAAAATAGGGTCAATAATAACGCCAACCAAAAAATTGGAATAGAAAACCCGACTAAAGCAATAGAAGTGATAACGGTATCCGCTGCTTTGTTACGCCACACTCCCGCGATAATACCCAGAGGGATACCGGCCAGTAAGGCAGCAGAGAAAGCCAGAATACAGAGCTCCATTGTGGCAGGGAACACTTCCCATAGTTGTTCGCTGATGAGTTCACCATTGATACTGGACACACCAAAATCCCATAGTAATAAACTATGGAAATAGAATGTATAAGCGTCGAACAGGGATGCGCCGCCAAGTGGAGCATTGGGGGTAAAGTAACTGAGGCTGAAACTGATCAGCGACAGGAAAAATAGGGTGATAATCAGCAGTAGCAGACGACGGAGAATGTAAATAATCATTTTTCACCCTTCTGAGTCATTTGGTTAGTCTCTTTTTCCCGGTAAACACCGGCAAAAGAGGTATTTCCAAATGGGCTGAGTACCAGCCCTTTAATATCATAACGATAAGCCTGCAAGCGCAAGGAATAGGCTAAGGGTAATACCGGTAATTGCTGTTCAAGAATTTGTTGAGCAGCATGATAATACTTAATTCGGGATAATAATTGCTGGTTAATCAAAGCTTGTTGCAAGATCTTGTCAAATGCTGGATTACACCAATGGCTGAAATTTGTCTGTGAAGCAATCGCCGCGCAACTTAGCAATGGCCGGAAAAAACTGTCTGGATCATTACTGTCAGTGGACCAGCCTGATAGCGTCATATCATGGGATTTATCCATCAGTTTGGTTTCCTGAAAGCGGCCTTCAACAGGTTTGATATGCATGGTAATCCCCACTTGTGCTAAATCAGCCTGGATCAGTTCTGCCATTTTTAGTGGACTTGGATTATAAGACTGAGAAGCGGAAGGGACCCATAAGCTCAATTGCATGCCATTCAATCCAAGGTCATTCAGCATTTTGCGGGATTTTTCCGGGTTGTATTCTGTAATCTCAGTTTGATTATCATAAGCCCATGACGCCCGCGGTAAAATTGATGCGGCGGTTTCCGCAGTTCCATAATAGATGGATTGCATCAGCCGTTGGTTATTAATTGCGTAGGCAATAGCTTGTCGAACTTGTAATTTATTAAGTGGTGGTTTGCTGGTATTGAAAGCCAGATAGGCGATATTCATTCCTGGGCGTAAAGTGAGACGCAGGCGGGGATCGTCCCGCAGAACTTTAAGCTGACTGGCTGCGGGATAAGCTAATACATCACACTCGCCAGTTAAAAGTTTGGACATCCTCCCTGTGCCGCCGGCACCGACGTCAATCACAATTTGTTGCATCTGTGGCTTGCCTTTCCAGTATTTATCATGGCGAACCAGACGGATAAATTGCCTGGTTCGATGATTTTCCAGCATAAATGGGCCTGTGCCGACAGGTTTCCAGTCAATTTGCTCATGGCGGTTCATTTCATGCAATTGCTGCCCATATTCTTGTGAAAGTATTGGGGCATAATGAGTTGCCAAATGCCAAAGAAAAGAAGCATCGGGTTCGTTCAGACGAAATTCCACCGTATATTGATCAATTTTACGGATACTTTGAATAGAATCGGCTAACTGGAGACTGTCAAAATAGGGATAATGCCCGCCATTGACGTAATGATAATAGTGTTGCTTATCAAACAAACGTTTAAAGCTAAAAATGACATCATCGGCATTCATGTTACGGGTCGGAGTAAACCAGCCTGTTGATTGAAATGAGACATTACGGCGTAAATAAAAACGGTATGTTGCGCCATTATCCAGCACCTCCCAGCGGGAGGCTAATTCAGGCAGCAGGCGGTAAGTATAAGGGTCGACATCTAGCAGACGTTCATAGAGTTGGGCTGCCAGAGTATCGACCGTTAAACCGCTGGTAGTCAGTTGCGGGTTAAAGGTATTCAGGTTGCCATTAACGCAATAAACAAATCCTTGCTGCCGGATATCAGCCGGAACACGGGACTTTTCTTCAGGCGTAGCCATTGTCTCTGCAATAGCCGGAGCTGAGAGGGATAATATGATCCAATAAATCAAACTACGCATATAAGGCATCTGTTATTAATTAGAATTGACACATTGTATCTCAATTAGCGCTTGAGCCCAAAAAAACAGGGTGATGATGATAATGAGAAAAATTCTCAATAAAGTGCTTTACAAATCGTATTGAGAAACATTATCATCTGTATCGCACTTCCGGGGAACAGTTTTTGTTATCCTAGGAAAGGCACGACATTGCTCACATTGCTTCCAGTGTTTTTTAGCCAGCTCGGGTGCTGGCTTTTTTTTATCTGTCATTCGGATCACTTATCGCTTGTACTGATATTATGTTTCTTTATTAAGCCGCGCAATTGATGATAGGTCAGCCCTAGTTTTTCTGCCGCTTTTCTCTGATTAAATCTATTGGCTTTTAATGATAATTCTATTAATTGTCGTTCGCTATCGTGTTGCCATTGTTTCAGATTAACCGGCAGGGAAGGCAGAGGCGGTAAAGATGAATCGTTATTGTTATCAACATCGACGATAGAATGCGGTGCAGAAACGAATGGATTAATAATAATATTATCAAGTTGATCGAAATTTTCGCCGTGACGATAAACCGAGCGTTCCACCACATTTTTCAGTTCACGGATATTACCGGGCCAGTTGTAATGCTGTAACTGTTGTTTTGCCTGTGCAGTGAAACCGGGAAATAATGGCAAATCCAGTTCACGGCACATCTGAATAGCAAAATGTTGTGCTAGTAACATGATGTCCTGCTGCCTTTGGCGCAATGGTGGGATTTGCACTACATCAAACGCGAGTCTATCGAGTAAATCCGCGCGGAATTTACCTTCGGTTGCCATTGCTGGCAGATTATCATTGGTCGCGCATATCAGTCGAACATCGACCTGCAATGGCTGGCTGCCGCCAACCCGTTCAAGATGCCCATATTCAATGACGCGCAACAACTTTTCCTGAACCTGCATAGGGGCGGTTGCCAGCTCATCAAGAAACAGCGTTCCGCCATCAGCACGCTCAAATCTTCCCTGATGCTTTTTTTGTGCGCCGGTAAATGCGCCAGCCTCATGACCAAATAGTTCTGAATCCAGTAAGTTTTCGTTCAGCGCAGCGCAGTTTAGCGAGATAAATGGTCCTTGCCAACGGGGAGACAGGTAATGCAGACGGCGGGCAATCAACTCCTTGCCTGTTCCTCGTTCACCAATAACCAGCACCGGTTTATTTAATTTTGCCAGAGCAGATACCTGCTCCAGAATTTCAATAAAGCTGTTTGCTTCACCTAGTAGGTTTTCTGTAACGTCATTCATGGTTATTTTCGCCAATAGTTGGTTATTATGACCACTTTATTTCGTTATGATAAAAAGTCAAATAAAAAAATTTATTTATATTTCATGTGGATAAAGAGAATAAAAAAGTTGGCACGACTCTTGATAGTATGTCATTAGCAGTACAACAAATCTGAAAATCTTAGCTAAAGAGGATAATTTACTATGGGTATTTTCTCTCGTTTTGCCGATATCGTGAACGCCAACATCTCTTCATTACTGGATAAAGCGGAAGATCCGCACAAAATGATCCGCCTGATGATTCAGGAAATGGAAGATACTTTGGTTGAAATTCGCTCAACTTCTGCGCGTACGCTGGCAGAAAAAAAACAGTTATCTCGCCGCATTATGACCGGCGAACAGCAAATACATGACTGGCAGGAAAAAGCTGAATTGGCGCTGAATAAAGATAGAGAAGATTTGGCGCGGTCGGCACTGATTGAAAAACAGAAAGTTGCTGCTTTAGTGGAGACACTGAAACATGAGTTAACCATACTGGAAGAAACCCTTGAGCGTATGAAAGGGGAAGTGACTGAGCTTGAAAACAAACTCGGCGAAACCCGGGCAAGACAGCAAGCGTTAGCCTTGCGTCATCAGGCTGCCGCTTCTTCCCGACAGGTTCGTCGCCAGCTAGACAGCGGTAAAATTGATGAGGCAATGGCTCGTTTCGAGCAATTTGAGCGCCGTATTGATCATATGGAGGCTGAAGCGGAAACTGTGGGCATGGGGAAACAAAAATCCCTGGATCAACAGTTTGCTGAATTAAAAGCAGACGATGAAATTAGTGCGCAGTTAGCGGCAATGAAAGCTAAAATAAATGCTAATAAAGAACAACATTAAATGTTGGTGCACTCAACTCACCATTGAGGAAAAATGATGAGCTCTATATTTATTGGCATTCCACTGATTATCTTTGTACTTTTTGTTTTACCCATCTGGTTGTGGTTGCATTATAACAGCCGGAATTCAAATCAAAGTCAGTTGGATCAGAATGAAGTTCAGCGCCTGGCAGAGCGCGTACAGCATATGCAGGCACGCATCAAAACACTGGAAGATATTCTGGATGCGGAGCATCCTGACTGGAGGCAATCATAATGTCGCATTATAACCGTCGGAAACTGTACCGAATACCTGAAAAAGGCAAGATTAAAGGTGTTTGTGCTGGGTTGGCTTACTATTTTGACGTCCCGGTAAATTTAATTCGCGCAATGACTATATTGTCGCTGTTCTTTGGCCTGTTTGGTTTAGTCGTTATTGCTTATATTGTACTGGTTTTCGTCTTGGATCCGGTCCCGGCCAATTATACCGAAGAAGCCGGTTTTTCGGTGCAGAAATTACTGAATGAAGCCGATTATCAATTGAAAGCGGGTGAGCTTCGTCTGCGCCAAATGGAGCGTTATGTCACCTCAGAAACATTCAGTGTTCGCAGCCGTTTCAGACAGCTTTGAGAGTAAGAATGGCATATTGCCTGGCCGACATAATAAAATTGTCGTAAGACTTACCATAGGACAGATATGAAACGGCTACAAAACGAATTAACGGCGCTTGTTAATCGCGGGATGGATCGTCATTTACGGTTAGCTGTTACAGGATTAAGCCGTAGTGGTAAAACAGCGTTTATCACATCTTTGGTTAATCAGTTACTTCATCTCCATAGCGGTGCCCGGTTGCCGCTATTTTCCGCTGTGCGTGATGGTCGCCTGCTGGGGGTGAAACGGGTTCCTCAACGGGATTTGGGTGTTCCTCGTTTTGCTTATGATGAAGGATTGACCGCGCTTTACGCTACTCCTCCCACCTGGCCGACACCGACTCGTGGTGTCAGTGAAATCCGCCTGGCACTTCGTTACCGTTCAGAGAATTCTCTGCTGCGCCATTTTAAAGAGACTGCCACATTATATCTGGAAATTGTCGATTATCCCGGCGAATGGCTGTTGGATTTGCCGATGTTGGCACAAAATTATTTAGCATGGTCACGCCAGATGAATGGTTTATTACAGGGACAGAGAGCTAAATGGGCAAAACCCTGGCTGGAACTGTGTCAACAGTGCGATCCATTGGCACCGGCGGATGAGGATCTATTGGCTGCTATTGCTCAGGCATATACGGAATACCTGATTAAATGCAAAGAACAAGGATTACATTTTATTCAACCGGGGAGATTTGTTCTGCCAGGTGAAATGATGGGGGCTCCGGCTTTACAGTTTTTTCCGTGGCCGGATATCGGTCATATCACTGAGTCACAGTTTGCTCAGGCAGATCAACATACGAATATCGGTATGTTGCGTAAGCGTTTTGAATATTACTGTCAGTCGGTTGTGAAGGGGTTCTATAAAGAACATTTTCTGCGTTTTGATCGGCAAATTGTGTTGGTAGATTGTTTACAGCCATTAAACAGCGGGCCACAGGTGTTTAATGATATGCGCCTAGCGCTGACACAATTAATGCAGAGTTTTCATTATGGTAAACGAACACTCTTCCGCCGCCTGTTTTCCCCTTGCATTGACAAGTTAATGTTTGCGGCCAGTAAGGCTGATCATGTTACCGCAGATCAACATGCCAATCTGGTTGCTTTACTGCAACAGTTGGTGCAGGAAGCCAGACAAAATGCGGCTTTTGAAGGTATCAGCATGGATTGTGTGGGTTTGGCATCGGTACGGGCGACAGAAAGTGGAACGATTGAACATCATGGCGAAAACGTTCCGGCGCTGAAAGGATGTCGCCTGACAGACGGTAAATTACTGACCTTTTTCCCTGGTGAAGTGCCACGGTGTTTACCTGAGGATAATTTCTGGCAAAAGCAGGGTTTTGGTTTCGAAGAATTCAGCCCCCGTCAGGTAAACATTGATACACCATTGCCGCATATCCGATTGGATACCGTGCTGGAGTTTTTACTGGGAGATAAAGTGAAATGACAGATTCCCTAAAGCCAAGAATTGACTTCGAAGAACCCTTATTGGAGCCGCAAGAAGCGGTTTTAAAACCCGCTCAGATCTTTGATGGAAAAGACACGGCGAATTTTTATCCTGCCTCACCAGAGCTTGAGGATGAGGAGGGCGAAGGCCAGGTAGAGGGAATAGTGAATGCGGCATTGAAGCCCCGGCGCAGTTATTGGCGCAAAATGGTCTATAGCGCATTGATTTTACTGGGAATGAGTGTTGTTGCTCAGTCTGTGCAGTGGATTTATCGGTCATGGCAGCAACAGGATTGGATTGCGTTAGGTGTGGCTGCGGCGGGGAGCATGATAGTCTTTGCCGGTATGGGTTCTATGGTCAGTGAATGGCGTCGTCTTTACCGGCTAAGAATGCGTGCTGAAGAACGTGATACCGCGAGGGAACTACTGCAACATCATGGTGTGGGTAAAGGCCGGGCATTTTGCGAGAAGCTGGCAAGTCAGGCGGGTATTGAGCCGCATCATCCGGCGTTACAGCGTTGGCAGGCGGCTTTGCATGATACACATAACGATCGTGAAGTGGTGGCGTTGTACGGTAAATTGGTTCAGCCTGTTTTGGATTCGCAAGCAAGCGCTGAGATCAGCCGCTATGCTGCGGAATCAGCATTAATGATAGCCGTCAGCCCGTTGGCAATAGTCGATATGGCATTTATTGCCTGGCGTAATATCCGGCTGATTAACCGTATTGCTGCGCTGTATGGTATTGAACTGGGATATTTCAGTCGTATTCAGCTTTTTCGTCTTGTTTTGCTGAATATTGTTTTTTCGGGTGTTTCAGAGGTGGTGCGGGAAGTGGGGATGGATTGGTTATCTCAGGATATTGCGGCGCGTCTTTCTGCCAGAGCTGCTCAAGGGATCGGTGTGGGGTTACTGACAGCCCGGCTTGGCATTAAAGCGATGGAGTTATGCAGGCCATTGCCTTGGATAGAAGGTGATAAACCTAAATTAGGAGATTTCCGTCGTCAGTTAATCACTCAACTTAAGCATATCCTGCCAAATAAATCTAAGAATGTGGTTGATTAAATGATATATACTTTAATTCTATACTAACGCACAAAATATCCAGATAACGGCAGCATTTTACGTTATTTTATTAAACCGTTTTATAGTTAATCTTGGAATCTGTTTATTTTAGTGAAAGTTTCAAATGCTGTGTTATTTACGCCACTAAAAAACCGGAGTTTTGTCAATTTTTACTGACAGAATGCTTCATATGAATAATAGTAGAGAGTAGTATTTAGAAAAATTATATGTATTAGTGTAAATAAGGTCAAAACAGATGCGCTTAGAAGTTATTTGCCATGATCGAATCGGGTTGACCCGGGAATTGCTTGATCTACTGGTATTACAGGATATTGACTTGAAAGGGGTGGAAATATCCCAAACTGGCCGGATTTATCTTAATTTTTCACCCGTTGATTTCAATATATTCCGTAGATTAATGGCAGAAATTCGCCGTATTAATGGTGTTATTGATGTTCGTACGGTCTCTTTTCTACCTTCGGAAAGAGAACACAAAGCAATGTGCGCACTGTTGGAATCTTTGCCTGAGCCTGTTTTTTCGGTTGATCTAAAAGGAAATATTGAGCTTGTTAACTCTGCTGTGTACAAGCTATTTGGCGTTAGTGAGGAAGAAATCTATCAGAAACCTATCGGGCAGTTTATCAGCGGTTATAACTTCACGCGCTGGTTTGAAAATAAAAATACCCAGCAACGTGTGGAGAGGATAACGCTCAAAGGATTGGACTACCTGATGGATATTATGCCGCTTCATTTGGCTGATGAAAAGCAGCAAATGCAGTGTATCGGCACGGTGATTATGCTCAAATCCGCTGCCCGGATAGGTCATCAACTGAAAAAACTGACTGTCAATGATGGTGGTGAGTTTAGGCAAATTATCTCTGTCAGCCCAAAAATGACTCAAGTTATTGAGCAGGCCCGCAAAATGGCGATATTGGATGCGCCACTGCTTCTGATTGGTGAAACAGGAACCGGTAAAGATATTTTGGCAAAAGCGTGTCATTTACACAGTTTGCGCGGAAAACAACCTTTTCTAGGATTAAACTGTGCATCGATGCCGGATGATGTGGTAGAAAGCGAACTGTTTGGCTATGCTGCCGGTGCTTATCCTAATGCTATTGAAGGGAAAAAAGGTTTCTTCGAGCAGGCCAATGGCGGCACTGTTTTACTGGATGAAATTGGCGAAATGTCGCCACAGATGCAGATTAAGCTGCTGCGTTTTCTTAATGATGGGACTTTCCGCAGAGTAGGGGAAGAAAACGAAGTCAAAGTGAATGTCAGAGTCATCTGCGCTACACAGAAAAACCTGGTTGAATTAGTACAGCGGGGGGAATTCCGTGAAGATCTCTATTATCGCCTTAATGTACTGACTGTTATGCTTCCGCCCCTGCGTGATCGTAAAGCGGATATTATGCCGCTGGTGGAATACTTTATTGAGCGCTTTGCTGAAGAACAAGGGGTACCGAAACCTAAACTATCCCCTGAACTTTCTCACTTTCTGGCTAGTTACAGTTGGCCCGGTAACGTAAGGCAGTTACAAAATGCCGTCTATCGGGCATTGACTCAGCTTGAAAATATGGAACTGGCTCCGCGGGATATACAATTGCCGGAATTTGAAACAGAGATCTCTTTCAATGAAGATGTATTCAATGGTTCTCTGGATGAAATCAGTAAACGTTTTGAACGCTCGGTGTTAACGCGTCTTTACCGGCACTACCCAAGTACGCGTAAACTGGCTAAACGTCTTGGGGTATCGCATACTGCGATTGCCAATAAATTGAGAGAATATGGTCTGAGTAGCCGGAAGCATGTTACTGGGCATGAATTGGATGATGATGAGTGAAATAATGCCCACTTTAAGTGGGCATTATAAAATCAATGGGATTATTTCAGTGCCGCCAGTGCACTGTCATAATCTGGCTCATTAGTGATTTCATCAACTAACTGGCTGTAAATCACGTTATCGTTTTCATCAAGCACAACGACTGCTCGGGCTGTGAGACCACTCAGAGGGCTGTTGCTGATAGCAACGCCATAATCTTCAGTGAAAGTACCGCCACGCAGGGTAGAAAGAGTAACCACATTTGACAACCCTTCCGCGCCGCAGAAACGTGACTGGGCAAAAGGCAGATCGGCGGAAATGCACAGTACAACGGTGTTTTCCAGGTCATTCGCGACCTGATTAAATTTACGGACCGATGCTGCACAAACACCGGTATCAATGCTTGGGAAAATATTCAGCACCTTACGTTTTCCGGCATAGTGGCTGAGAGAGACATCGGAGAGATCTTTGGCTGTCAGAGTAAAATCTTTCGCTTTTTCCCCTGATTTTGGGAAATGGCCGCTTACGGAAATATCATTACCTTGAAATTTTACTGTTTGTGTCATAGTTTTCTTCCTCTGATAAATGAACCACAGTCTCCCAGTGTAGAAGAATAGTCGGCTCTTGCCCATCAAAATAGCGTCTATAAAGTAAAATTGTCTGATTGTGCCACTTTGACAATGGTTTATAATTCGATTCTGGAATAATTATTTTACATACAGGGCAGATTACCTTAATGCGCTATTTCAGCTTGACTTCATGTGCACTACTTATCAGTGGTTCCTTTCTTATTGCTTCGGCCTTCGCTGCGGAAGTGCCTCCCGGTACTCAGCTTAATGACAAACAAGAATTGGTGCGCCACCTAAAAGATGAACCGGCATCCTTAGACCCGATTAATGCGGTGGGCTTGACGGAAGCTCAGGTTCAGCGTGATCTGTTTGAAGGGCTGGTCAATCAGGATGCGCATGGCAATGCAATCCCCGGAGTCGCGACAGCGTGGAAAACGGCAGACAACAAAACCTGGTTTTTTACCTTGCGTTCTGATGCCCGTTGGTCAAATGGGGAACCGGTTACTGCGGTGGATTTTGTGTATAGTTGGCAGCGATTAGTCACTCCAGTTAATACCTCTCCTTTTGCTTGGTTTGCCGCCTTGGCGGGTATTGAAAATGCGCAGGAAATTATTGACGGAAAACTGCTTCCTGCAAAACTGGGTGTTAAAGCCATTGATAAGCACATATTACAGGTGACGCTAAACCGGCCTGTACCTTATTTTCCTAATTTGACTGCGAATTTCAGTCTTTATCCGGTAAATAAGAAAATAGTAGAAAAATATGGGAAAGAGTGGATAAAGGTTGGTAATTTGGTGGGGAACGGTGCTTTCAAATTACATGATCGGGTTGTGAATGAGAAAATCGTTCTGACACCAAATATTTATTACTGGGATCATAAAAAAACAGTTCTGACCGAAGTCACATTTGTCCCCATTAATCAGGAATCACACGCGACTAAACGCTATCTGGCGGATGATCTGGATATCACCGAATCCTTCCCGAAAAATATGTACAAAAAGTTGCGCCATGAATTACCTGGGCAGGTTTATACGCCGGATCAATTGGGCACCTATTATTATGCCTTTAACACACAGCGTGCACCCACCAATGATGCCAGAGTGCGTAAAGCGCTTTCTATGGCGATTGACCGTAAAGTTATTGCGGAAAAAGTATTGGGGACAGGAGAGAAACCCGCTTGGCATTTCACGCCGGATGTGACTGCCGGTTTCCATCCTGTGACCAGTGATATGGAACAACACACACAAGCAGAGCTGGATCAACAGGCCAAGACATTGTTACAGGCGGCGGGTTATGGTCCGAACAACCCCTTGACACTTTCTCTGCTCTATAATAGTTCCGAAAACCATCAGAAAATTGCTATTGCCGTCGCCTCTATGTGGAAGAAAAAACTGGGGGTGCAGGTGAACCTGGTGAATCAGGAATGGAAAACGTATATTGATAGCCGTAACACCGGCAATTTTGATGTGATTCGGGCGTCTTGGGTGGGGGATTATAACGAGCCATCCACGTTTCTAAGCCTGTTAACTTCAACGCATAGTGGCAATATTGCCAAATTCCATCAGGCAAATTATGACCAATTGTTACAATCTGCCAGCTTGCAAACGGATGATGCCCGGAGAAACGATGACTATAACAGAGCGGAACAGATGATTGCTGAACAGGCACCTATTGCTCCGATTTATCAGTATACGAACGGCAGGTTGATAAAACCCTGGTTAAAAGGATACCCGATCACCAATCCTGAAGATGTGGCTTATAGCCATACTATGTACATTATCAAACACTAAATAGTAAGGAGCTGGATGTGGAAACAATTTATGGTTCATCATTTAAAGATGCCGATGCAGTCTATACCTGTCAGTTTGATGGTCAAGGCGGTATGACACCGATAGATATGGATGCATCAGCCACACCAGCTCAACCTTTCTGGCAACATCTGGATTACCGTAATCCCAAGAGTTATCGCTGGATAATAGCGACGGATTTATTACCAGAATCAGTCAAAATGGGGCTGGCTGGAGAAAGTTTGAGGCCGAAAATAATCCGTACCGGCGATGGTACGATGATCACGCTGCGAACAATTAATAGCAATGAAAGTGAACGCCCCGATCAGCTGGTGGTGTTCCGTATTTATATTAATGCTAAAATTGTTATTTCCAGCCGCCATCGTAAAGTTCATTCACTTGAACAGGTTTTGAGTGATTTGCAAAATGGTATTGGCGCGCAAACTACCGGGCACTGGCTAGTCAACATGGTTGATGCAATCACTGATGAAGTCGGCAATTTTATTGAAGATCTTCATGACAATCTTATAGAGCTTGAGAATATGATTCTGGAGCAGCGAATGCCGGGGCGGGGTGGATTGGCCTTGCTGCGTAAGCAATTGATTGTTTTGCGTCGTTATATGGCACCTCAAAGAGATGTATTTGCCCGTCTTGCTAGTGAAAGATTACCTTGGATGAGTGATGAAGATCGTCGTCGGATGCAGGAGATTTCCGAGCGTCTGGGAAGGGAATTGGATGATTTGGATGGTTGCATTGCCCGTACCGCCATTATTTCAGATGAAATTACATCAATGATGGCGGATGCGATGAATCGTCGTACTTATGTAATGTCATTATTTGCGATGGTTTTTTTGCCAACAACATTCCTGACCGGATTATTTGGCGTCAATCTTGGTGGTATTCCTGGCAATGAATATTATTGGGGCTTTAGTATTTTTTGCTTGTTATTACTGGGATTGATTATATTTGTTGCGTGGTGGTTAAAGCGCAGTAGATGGTTATGAAAATTAAATAATTGCTCAGAGCAGTGAAACACAGCTACCGGGAAATATGGCTAAAACTGACCCTGAATTTGAGATATATCAATACTCACCCGGCGTCATTGGGGCATTATGTTCCCGCAGGTGAAAACAACGTTAAGCGATAAACGTTGTTCTCCGTAATTGTAGTTTTTCTCACATGAGTCTTTATACAGAATAATTGCCCATTCTTGTGCCGATATTATTTTTAATATCGGCATTTTTTATTTTTCATGACCACTGTCAGTAGAATGGGGAAATAGTCAATAAAAATGGCAGTAAGAAAATAACAGAAAATTACCGCTCTGAAATATATTCAGAGCGATATTATTAAGGATCACTATTTTACTTCGATAATATCCAGTCGTTCTGATGGATAATCGGGTTGATCTTCTATATTAACGGCGGGGGGTTGTATTGGTAATTCTTCGCGGTCAAAAGCGAGATCACCGCCATCAATAACATCACTGCCATGAGTGATATTCTTAAAATCGAACAGATTAAAATCACTGAGATGAGAAGGCACGACATTTTGTACCGCACGGAACATCGTTTCAATTCTTCCCGGATAGCGTTTATCCCATTCCCGTAACATATCTTTGATAACCTGGCGCTGCAAATTTGGCTGCGAGCCACAGAGATTACAAGGAATGATAGGAAACGCTTTGGCGGCAGCATAGCGTTCAATATCTTTTTCACGGCAATAGGCGAGGGGGCGAATCACAATATGTTTACCGTCATCACTCATTAATTTGGGTGGCATACCTTTTAATTTGCCGCCGTAAAACATATTGAGAAACAGGGTTTGCAAGATATCATCGCGGTGATGGCCTAATGCAATCTTGGTTGCGCCCAACTCTGTTGCTGTGCGATATAAAATACCCCGGCGCAGACGGGAACAGAGCGAACAGGTTGTTTTACCTTCAGGAATCTTCTCTTTCACAATGCCGTAAGTGTTTTCTTCGACAATTTTATATTCGACACCCAGTTCATCCAGATAAGCGGGAAGGATATGCTCAGGAAATCCTGGTTGTTTCTGATCCAGATTAACTGCAACAAGTGAGAAATGAATTGGGGCACTTTTTTGCAGATTTTGCAGGATGGACAACAAGGTATAGCTGTCTTTACCACCGGAAAGGCAGACCATAATACGGTCGCCTTCCTCGATCATATTGAAATCGGCAATGGCCTGACCGACATCACGGCGTAAACGTTTCTGTAATTTGTTTTGGTTATATTGTGCTTTCTGATCCACCACGGACGCTCTGTAAATAATGTTTAAATGGGATTTAGGGGGGAGAGTATACCATTTTTATCATCTTGTACCTTAACGAGTTTGTGATCAATTCTGCTCGTTTTTACCTGTCAATGCTGATGAATTGATAGTTTTTTCTGTTATAGAAGATAAGGAGCGCGTATTCAGATTGACGGTGGGTGTTATATGTTTACATTTATATAAGATATTTAACCATTTTTTACAATTTTATCATTGAAACCAAATAAAAGGGGTTAACAATGGCGGTTTAAATTAAACCATGGGGTAAATATGATTTATCTAACGATAAAAGGTGAAACGCAAGGGCTTATATAAAATTGATGATATCTGACATGAGATTATTTATCGATAGAAAAAATTTGTTTATCATCACTATTGCATTCATGTTTTTCTCTTAATTTCGTTGAATAATCATGAATATTTTCTGTATTTTCAGGCATTCTATTTGATATTGCGACAGATAAAAATCATGTAATTAATTAAGTCTTTTATGTTTTTTT
>NZ_JBHFKZ010000047.1:0-42666 GCF_042879375.1 Photorhabdus sp. RM323S | reverse complement strand
TTACTGTCACCCCCGGACCCATTAAATATCCCTGCCCGCGCTTTGTTGCACCTAATACCGCCGCAATATCCCGCCCCTGAGACGGTTTTTCACACAGAAACAGTTTCATCGCTTATTTTTGCTTTACCGTACTTTTTAATGCAGGAGAAAAAACAGAACGTTTTTCGCCCCGCATAACCGCCTCATCCGGCAGCCCCAAACGGGTAATAGCTTCCCTGCCGACAGGGGTTTGGGAAAGGATATCGTCACGAGTAACAGCAAAACTACGGTACGGTTGGACAGCACCGTAGATTTGGCGTACCCAGTGTCCCCCTTTTTTTAAAAACCCGTCACATTGTTGACGGGAAATCAGCGCATAATGGTGCGCCTGCAAGGCTTTCATCACCAGTTGATCGTAACCCACTAATAGCCAAACACAGCGGTAACCTAAAGGCGTGCGACTGTAGACACCAATATTGAGCGGGGCGACAGAGGCAATCTCAGATAAATGGATCTGAGCAGGTACTCCCGAGAGTGTAGCCGCCAGTTCCGCTAACGCCGCCTGCATCTGGCCATGAGCAGAAGCGAGCTTAGTTTCCAGTGCCAACATCGCCATATCGGCATACGGATTATCTATCAGGGAATCCTGGCTGATCCGACCGGCTAGTGAGAAAAATCGCGGCATGCTAATAATCACCGGTTTATTCTTTTTGCTGCTTTCATCCCGGCGGCCATTCCACAGGCTAATAGCGTAATGAGTATGCAACTCAATGGTAAGTGAGGAATGCAGTGCGCCTGAGCGAACAGCATGTGTCTCTTTAGTTTCAGTCATGGTACATTCTCTCTGTGACATAAGGATATCGCTGAGATAGTTGCGTTATCAGGCTGTGACCACAATTCAAAACTCTTTTTTGCTCACCCCAAAAACCTGATTAACATCCCATAACCATAATGATTAGACTCTAATCACTGTATGTATTTTGGCCCATGATTAGACTCTAATCACGACCTAGATAAGTAGCCATTTTTGTGCCCGTCGTTCTGTCAGGCAATCCGATAACATGGGAAAGTCTGCTCAGCACAGTGTTCAACAACACAAAAAAGTATCCCATTGAAATTCATTCATATTTATTGACAGAACCATAATTTGAAAAATCGCTATTCCTTCACTGCATGACTGTTGCGGCATATTCATAGTGATATGGTGGATATCGTATCCGCTTATTTATTCTTCATAAAATTCTGCCGGATTTCAGCAATGACTTTTTTCATTACGGCAGGATTGGCCTTTCTTTGCACCTCTGGCAAAACAGGTCTGTCTTTCTGACGGCTGGCAGGCACAGGCTTTTTCATGCCGGGGTTTTCCCCCTGATTTGCTGTGCCGGGGCTTCTCAACTCCCCCTGTCTGGCACGTTTCATCAGTGTCAGTAGGTAACCCACCGGATTTTTTAACGAGCCATTTTCCAATGGAACTCGCAGGCTATCCAACACCAAATGCCTCTGATCAGACGGAAGTGCCTGGAGTTGTTCCGTCAGCATTCTGATGTCGTCATCAGAGAGCTGATTTCGTAACGCTACAGGCAACAAATGCTCAACAATCGGGTTGTCACCATCCGATGGGGCTACGTACGTATTTTTATTCACACTGTGTGTGAAATGACGTACGTAACCGTTCGGTTGCCGAACTCTGTCGTAACTCGTTGATTTTAGACTGAGTTCGGTTTCCGAATTCGGGTTATCATCTCCTGTTCCTGTACTGAATTCGGATCCCGAACCCGGTCTGTTCCGACCTTTTTGATTAGGTTCGGTTTCCGAACCCGGTAAACATGCAGCCTGTAGCGCCGCCATTTGCTGCGGCGTTTGTACCTGACCTAACCGATTTTCCAGTAAAGCAATTCGGGAACGGCGATGCCGCATCATCGGATCATCTTTAACTTCCATCAATATTGACCAGGCAGTCTGACTAATCACCCGGTTTTTGTGGCGACACGCCTCCCCCACCGTGTCCAGCCAGTTGGGATCAAGCGCTTCAGCATCATGAAATGTCAGAGGCTCATCATGCTGGGCGTAGATGTTTCCTTTCACACGCCCTTTTTCATCCCTGACTCGTTTGCACAAACTTAGCCAGCCGGTTATTCGCAACATCAACAATACCCGGCTGACGGTTTCCCGGGAGGCTTTACCGCTGTGTGGAGAGGCCAGTTGCAATTGCAGTTCATCATAGGTAGGGAAGATCGCTCCCGCATTTTGTTGTGCATACAGCCGTATCATTATCCAGGCCATCTTATCGAGAGGAGATAATCGGGTATCCAGAATTAACTGACGGGGAATAGCATCATGCACGTTCCCCAGATACAACAGCCCACTGCGCAACTGTCTTTTTTCATCACCCTCAGCTTGCGCTGCCAGTCGTGCATTCATTTGCTCCAACGTAAAAGCAATGAGGCTATCAGAGGACAAAGGAGCCTTCCGTGTGTTATTTCCAGATTTCATTGTTGTACCGCTCATGTGTCATCATTTCCCAATCTCGTCCTCCGTTACGACTTAACAACCGCCAAAACATGCCAATGTCAATTTTTAGGCAACGATGAGAAACTTTACCTTTGCCTTTCGCTCTGATCCGAGTGTAATTTTTGCTACCCTGTCGATAACGTTTCAATTGTTCTACCGCTTTCTTTCTATAGACGAGTGGTACAGAACAGGGGGCCAGCAACCCCTGAGTGATCTCTGTCTTTTTCACCTGTCTTGCCGTCCCTGACCAACTTCAGGTTTTACTGTGTTCTTTTCGTCTTCAATCCAGCCACGTACAGCATTCCAGACTGCCGTCAGTGACACTGCCAGTTGTTCAGCGGCCTGCATCATCACATCCAGTCCATCCGCACTATCCAGATCAGTGACATTCGCTTTCCACAGTCGCCAGACCTCAGCACTGTCTTTATCTGTCAGCATCAGGCATCGACCCTGGCGAGCTTCAATCCCTAACATACGACGACGGGAGCTGACTTCAACCGAAGTCAGCCCAAAGTAGTGCTGCATCAATTCAATTGAGCCGCCCAATACCAGTGCACGGTCAAGACGTTGCAGGCGTTTTTGTTCACGTCGGGCTTGTTGCAGCATTAACGCAAAATTTTCATGATGGATACGAAGCGTAAGGACTGACACCGGGCTATTCATCAGATAATGCAAGTCTTCCACAGTCAAACTGTGTAACATCCGCATTTCTTCGTCCATCAAACCCAGTGCTTCACAGCGACGGAGATAACCCGATTTCAACTCCATGACCAGTTGGGTTAACAAGGCATTGGCTACCTGGGATATCTGGCTCATAAGGCACCTCTCTCAATGCAATACGATACGTCTGAACAAAATCGGAACACATAAGATCTGGACTTACCCACCACGATGGCCTCCGGTAATACGTCTGACCTGTTCCCAATGCTCAGCATTTTCCTGACATCCAACACACAACTGGACCCCCGGCAAAATCTGCCGACGTTGCTCATCAATCCGATCACCACATCCTTCACAATATTTCAGTGACACCCTACCGGTATGCATCTCACGCCGTACAACAGCGATCTGTTCTTCCAGCCACATCGTAGTAACAGCCTGAGCCCTCGTGTCATCAATATCATCAGACATTGCAATTCCCCTCTGCTGAGACGACTGACAACTCACGTTGCAGTTCACGTAACCGGCGCAACACCCGAATAAGACGCATAAATTTCACTACCGCGACATCAGGCAATACTGGAGTGTCCTTGTCAGACCCGACAAACCAGGCTCCCAACATGCCTATACCTGTATCTGCCAATTCACCGTTATGGTCACTCTCCCCCGTCAACGACAACAGCACCTGTACAAAACGTGATGCCGTATGGGAATAAGCTAATCGATAACCCACTTCACAGGCCGTATCTTTAGCTTCCTCAAGCTCATCCGCTCCTCCCATCTCTTCGGCTAACTCGAATGCCAAACGAAACGCCATATCTTGTAAATGCTCAATATCATCTCGTACCGGTGAGATAGACCAGATATCACTCACTGGCTCCAGACCAGTTTGTGCAAAACTCAATCCATCATATGGCGTAGGCTCTGTTAATAATGAAGTTTGTGGTGGTGTTGGAAGACAGTGATTCAATTCACTTAAAGTAGAGGGAACTATCTGCGATAAAGGTGCTGATACTAAAGGCTCAATATCTTCCTTATCCTGTATTGTCGATAACTCACTGGATAAAGTTGGCCGAGTTTCATACACATCAAGCTGAACTTCAACTTTGGGCGGTTTGGGCGGTTTGGGCGGACAAGCTTCATATTCCTCAGTCTTTTTATCTTCCTGACATTCGATAACATCCCCATGCGACTCAGGTTCCACTGCCGAAACGCAGGCAGCGCTTTTAGTCACAAGAGGTACCGACTTTTCAGGCACTTCAGCGGCTTGTCTATCTGCATCGCGCAAATGTTCAGCAATAGGAGGGGGCTCACCAAATAACTGACGACGGTTTCGCTCTTTCGGATCGAGCTCCAATAACCAACGATCATAATTAAGGGCAGGATGTGGCAAAGCTTTTATTAATTCCCCAATCAATTCATCCCGTAACATGTCAAAAGAATAGAGTTCAGGATTATCAAAGCGCTGACATACCTCACCAAAAACTGAATCGAAGTCCTTCCCACACGATGCCTCCGAAGAAAAACTATTCCAGGTTTTTTGAGCATCAACTCGTAAAGACAATATGTTTACTGCTTGCGGACGCCCCATACCCGATATCAACACATTGGGCATATGAGGATATAAATATTGCACCGTGTTATGCATCTGACTGATGCTGGTTTGTGATATTGGAAACCCTTCTTGTTTTAATAAATCTGTCAATTCTCGTTGTGAGACCGGTCTTCCCAAACATTTCTCATGCATAGAACTTGCGTTAAAAACACCAAGCGCTTTCTCTATAAACGTTAAATCCCCCCGAACATCATTTTCTGCCAGATGCCCAATGACACACTGCAACCGACCAGGCCAGGGTTTAAACAAACAAGGGATTCGGAAAAAACGTTCCTCACCCGTTTCTTTCCATAATTCACATAGGATTTGGTAACGGGTATTGCCTCCATCACTGAAAATGTAAACATTTCCACTATCTTCCGGATCTCGCGTCACTTTCGGTACAGAATCCAGTCCTCTGGCACGAACAGAAGCTTTAATATCGTCAAAACGGGGATTACGGCTGAGGCGAGGGTTATCCGGGTTTGGCTGTAACTCATCCAACGTTAATACCATTGGCATTTCTGCCATAGGCAAAACAACAGTACTGGTTAGTGATTGTGGTGTTTTGCCACGTTGAAGTATTGCATCGCTTAGAGAGGTTTTATGCTTACTCATATATTTCCCCTTCCAGCACCAAGATCATAATACCTCTCTGTAAGATCACTAAACCGGGTACAGGTGCCATCAAACTGGATCTTGACTGTTCCAATCGATCCTTGGCGATGTTTACCAATAATGATTTCAGCTACCCCAATATCCGATGTATTGGCGTCATACACTTCATCCCGGTAAACAAACAAGATCAGATCAGCATCTTGCTCTAGCGCCCCCGATTCCCGTAAGTCACCGTTATTAGGACGTTTATCTGTACGCTGCTCTAGTTGACGATTAAGTTGTGAAAGCGCAAGTACTGGGCAACCCAATTCTTTACCCAGTGCTTTCAATCTACGGGAAATTTCTGCAATTTCCTGGGTTCGGTTTTCCTGCTCCGGGCTTCGGATAAGTTGCAGATAATCCACCATAATCAATGAAGGTCGACCGTATTTGCGCACATTTCTGCGGGCACGGGCGCGTAATAAAGCCGGGGTCTGATAACTGCTGTCATCAATTATCAGCCGATTTTCCCATTGAATTAGCGTCTCCATTGCTCTGCCAACCCGTGCCCAATCTTCATCATCCATTAATCCACTACGCAGGCGTTCAAGCGGAACCCGTTCTAACATGGACACCATACGCATCAATAATTGATCCATCGGCATTTCCAGACTAAAAATCTGAGCAACAGCATCAGGGGCACTCTCCAGTGCGCTTAGACAGAAAGCCAGTGCCAGTGCGGTTTTCCCCATAGAAGGCCGACCGGCCAGCAGGATAAGGTCGCCCGGCTGAAGACCACAGGTTTTTGTATCCAGTTCACTAAAACCTGTCGGCGTACCCGTTATCCCATTACCGCCATTGGCCTGCTCTAATTTTTCAATCAGCAAACCCAGCCCTTCTTTCAAGCTAATATCTTGGCGCACAGCTTTCTGCTCAGACAGCGTATATAAACGCTGCTCAGCCATTTCGGTAATGTCAGTAAAATCAGCACGAGGATGGCCAGCCTGAGCACTCATCTCATTTCCCAGCATTATCAACTGACGCAAGCGACTTTTCGCCTGAACAATTTCCGCATAAGCAACAATATTTGCAGTACTCGGTGTGTTTTTGCCAAGTTCGGCTAAATAGGCAAATCCCCCAACCTGTTTTAGTTGCGCCTTTTGCTCTAAAATTTCAGACAACGTTAGTACGTCAACAGGCAAATTGGCCGCAAACATAGTTGCAATAGCGCTATAAATCCGTCGATGAGCGGGCAGGAAAAAATCATCAGCATGTATCAGTGGTACGATTTCATCCCATCGATCATTATCCAGCATCAGCCCACCAAGAACGGCTTGTTCAGCATCGCAAGAATACGGTTGTTCAATACCATCCGGTAAAGGAAAAGGGTTACGCATTCTTCGCCCCCTTATTCACAATCAGTGCATCAAACTGTTCATGCCACTCAGGGAACAACTCACAGGCCAGACAGTACATTGTTTGTGCGGCAGCGGGGCTTTTACGGGTGGTTTTGTATTCAAGACGGTGAACGGGTTGGGCACGTACGTGACCCAGCTTATAAATATCCAGCAGATCAATGCGGGTTTTCAGCAGTTGGTATACTCTTCGCCCACCGAGAGAGGACGTATCGTAACGTTTATGCTCGATAATATGGGCCAGTTCATTCAACGTATCGCGGTCAAGATTAGTGCCTTCAATACCATTCGCCAATATCTGAATTAAAGGTAATCGAATACCATAATTTTCAAACGGTTGCAGTCGCGTCAACATACGCAACGATCCCCGCAGGAATTCACGGACATCCGGTAGAATGGGCTTAATCACACCCAATACAAATTCAGTGGCCGTCAGCACAACCAACTCGGCCATCACACCGGTAGCGCCCTTTGAATCAATGATGATAGCGTCATACTGGCTGAACAGAGGGTGCTGCAATATATTTCTCAAACGCAAACGTCCATCGGGAGCATGAAGCATAGCCGTAGGCAGGAGTTCATCAGGATCATTGGAAATGATGACATCCAGATTATTTATAACAGAACGGGAAATAATCTGGTCTTTCTGACCCAGGTCAGCAGTCTGCATAAGAAGTTCATACAAACCAGCTGGAGCTTCGTACTCAAGTGCAAAAATACTGCTCGAAGTGGGTTGAGAATAATCAGCGTCAAGAAGAAGGGTTTTGAATCCGGCATCAGCAAGAAAACCGGCTACATTGGCGGCATGTGTGGATTTACCTTCGCCACCTTTAGGAGAAATTACGGGAAGTATCTTCATTTTGCACACTCGAATTTAAGTAATTCGAAATATGAAAAGTACTAACCCAGTATCTTAATTACAAAATTCTAGTATTGATTACAAAACACCAACATCTCAGCAAGAGGATTGAAAATCCTCGTGTCGGTGGTTCGATTCCGCCTCCGGGCACCAGTTCAAACTCATTAGTTGAGAGATGATAAAACTCAACGAGCGTTCGATACCGGAACCTAAAAATGCATCGCGTGGCGTTATTCAATCATGCAATATTTCGGTGTTAATAAAAGGGGTTCAAAATCTAGGGTATCTGAGAAATCAGATGTTCCGTTTTCTTTCGTGCGCAATATTTACAAGTTCTATTGCAACTGTCAAGCCATCCAAACTAAAATCAATGAATTAATTAACACGATGTTGTACATTTGGTTGTGCAGCTTTCCTATCTGTCACTGTGGTAACAACATTAACCCCATTAATGACAGTAGCTGTTGCATGCTACTGCCCGGCAGTTTCTCTGGCATGAGAAGCTACACCAATACATTGATTATTCTCATCCATTAATGGGAACTTGTTATAAAAATAAGATCTAAATCATTTACTTTTCTTTACTGGGTAAATCCCTATGGCTGATATTCTCTGCATATGCTTTACAGGGCGGGATTCCACTTTGTATTTAATTTAATCAAAGATAAGTTGACTACGGAATTCCTCTGACCAAATGGCTCTTCGACGTTTAGCCGTCTGACTGTCTTTTATACTGGTATTCTGTTTAATCACGCTTAATGCAATTCGGTTAAAAAGCGCCATTTGTGCAGCCCCATTAGGATCTTTGAGTGAGATAGCATCTTCTCGAAAAGTGACATCTAATACCCAATGCAGCTCGTTTTCTACCGACCAGTGCCTTCTTATTGCTTTAGCCACGATTTCCGCCTCCAACGGTAGCGAGCTGACATACCAGCGTGAATCACGATGGGCAGGCTGGCCTTTTACGCTTCGTTCACTGACGACTTCAATAACACTTTGTATTGAAGGCCATTGCTGCCGAAGGACCTCCGGTAATACGGCACGAATTTGCATGACATGCCGAAATTCTGTCCGTCCATGACCGCTATTTTTCTGCGTAAATTCAACAAGCTCATCACTCTCATAATGCGAAGCAAAATACGATTTGACCCATTCATAGAGGGTCTTTTGATTGCCTTTGAGACCCACAATAAAATCACCGCCGCGCTGAGTCATTAACGCAAGGGTTTCTTTCTGGCAATGCAGGGCATCCATAGTGACAATCGCGCCATCAAGCGCCAGTAATTCAATCAATTGTCTGGCAACCGGACCTTCCTGACCCTTGCTTTCGGCTGCCTGATGGTATAGGGCTACACCGGATTCAACATCATAAGCACTGACCACATGCAGGGCTTCAAATAATGTCCCCTTACAGGTTCCTCTCAGGGTTTTTCCATCAATGGCAATAAGACTTTTTTCTGCCCTGACCCGACGCTGGTTGATCCAGGCATAAAAGGCTTCAACCAGTGCATCTTGCTCTATCATTTTGATAATATTAGCAATACAGTGACGATGAGGAATACCGTGAGTAAAATGCGTGTATTGTTTAAGCCACTCGCTCTGTAACTCACCAAATTCCTGAATCGATTTCCAGCCAGAAGCGCCGCATAATACAGCGGAGAAGGCTAAAAAAATCACATCCATTAATTCATGTTTTTTATTGATGTCAGAACGGGGGTCTTCTATCTTGCTGATAAAATTAAAAATACTCATTATTAGGATCGCTTTTTTATGGAAGAAAGAGAGCTTAACGTTTTAATGAGGGAAATGCCTATAAAAAGTCATATTCTGATTTTTATTTAACCAAAATAACCTTATTAAAAATGTGAGATCTCACCCTGCCAAACCAATGCCTGTTTCTTTGGACGCATCAGAATGGGCATCAAACCAGGTATCTTCGAACCATTCAGGATCAGACAGTGACTCTTTCAATCTTAGCGTTTTTTTCAAGCGCCGCTGAATAAGTTCTCACTGTCTTTTAATGGTTAATTCCCAACTTTGTACCCTGGTGAGTCGGCTGGAATTTCCATTTCAGAAGGTAAGACAGTAAAACCGCCATCCGGCTTGCCAGTTCGCGTTTTTCACTTTTGCCCAAGCTACCACGTCAGCCTCATAATGAGTTCCCATGAGAGCCTCCGATAGGTTAAGGAAATGTATTTAAAGACCCTATTGCCAGTGGATCAGAGAAAATCAAAACACCTCATGGTATATACAACCAAGAATATAATTAAATACATTTTTACCTAATATAAAAATGGAATTACTGGTTATTTTTAAAAGTTGCATTTATTGCGTTAAATCCGATTTTGATATAAAATATTTAATGCTTTGGTATTCTCTTTTTTAAATTATTATGATAGTTAACCTGTTATCGGAAGTCGTTTTTTTACTCGATGGATTTAATTAGTATAGAGTTTTAACCGTTGTTTTTATCCTTTTTAACACCTGATTTTTATTAAGTTTAATCATCATTGGATATCGTGTTTTATGTTTAACGAACGCGGATTATATTCGCTTTTTATCTTTTTTGATGCTGTTAAATAACTGGCGAGAAAGCGCTTTAATATCCGTTTATTCGGGTAATGTTATTTTACGTGCGATTTCTTTTCAACTTTGGATTAATGGTTAATGATTTTCGATTAAATGCCATTAATGGTTGTTTTTAAAAGTTGCATTTATTAGTCGAATCCGCCACTTACAAACACAAAAACAGCTCCATAATCGAGCTGTTTCTGCCTGCTATTTTTAATAGCCACTTGCCATCCAGCAGCATTAACGCTAACTGTATGATCAAGCTATCAACCCCAGTTTTCTTGAATATTTAAGTAATTCAGTCACCTTATGAACTTTGAGTTTTCGCATCATATTAAGGCGGTGAGTTTCTACTGTTTTAACACTAATACTTAATATCTCAGCAATATGGCGATTACCATTGCCTTCACTGATTAGCTGTAATATTTGACGCTCGCGCCGGGTAAGCAATGTGTTGTCATCATTTATTCCTTCCCCCAATAAGTGGATTGCTTCCTGATTCAGGTGAGGATCAATGTAACTCTTTTTGGCAGCAACGCTGGTAATCGCAGCAAGTAATATCTGCTGCGAACTGGTTTTCAACACATAAGCTAATGCCCCCGCACGCAGTACACGGCTGGCAGTCAGCTCATCGTCATGGGCCGTCAGGGCAAGTATGCGTAAATCCGGCCAGCGCTGGCAAAGTTGTGGAATAATATCTAATCCATTCAGCCCCGGAAGGCCAATATCAAGAATAACAATATCCGGTGCAAGATCCCGGCAGGCAGCATAAACAGACAGTCCATCATCAACCTGCGCGACAACCTGATAACGCGGATATGCAGCAAGAAGGTTCTTTATTCCATCTATGATCAGCTCATGATCATCCACCAGCAAAACTTTATAGCAAATCATATTAGGACCTCACGGAAAAGGTGCATTCTGCTCGTGTTCCTCAGCAGAGCACAGTGTTGCGTTAATCAATTTGCGTAGTTTCATCAGCTCATTTTTTTGCGGCAGCGAACCGTTATGTACCTGGTTTTCCATTTCAACAATCATACATAACAACGAATTAAGCCCTGCCTGCCCACTCACTCCCTTCATGGAATGTAAGAGCTTTTCTAATACCTCCTGTTGAGTCATATGTTGTTCAGCTTCATTGAGTAAAATTAATAATTCCCTGCGGACTTTTTCCTGCATACGCAACAAGTTTATGGACAATAACGGTTTGTCTGTTTCCTGTTGCACAGTCAGATGAATATCACGCCGTAACTGATATTCAGCAGTCATCTCCAGTATCTGAGCCAATTGATTAATGGTGACCGGCTTGGATATGTAATCATTCATCCCAGCCTGAGCGGCACGTTCCTTTTCTTCCGCAACGGTATTTGCTGTCAGCGCCACAATCATGCAATCAGGGTCCTGATTGTCAGGAGCAATACGCCAAAGCCGGGTCGTTTCCAGGCCATCACATTGTCCCGGCATCAATATATCCATTAGCACCAGGTCAAAACGGTAACGCTGCCCCAACAATAATGCTTCTGCACCATCCTGAGCATGTTGCACTTCCTGCCCTAATCGGGTCAGCATCATGCCAATGATATCCCGGTTGGTCACCGCATCATCAACCAGTAATACCCGCATACGCCAAGGCTGTAGCGGTACATTATCCTGAACCGGTGGCGGAGTACCGGACAACTGACGTTCTACAATATCCCGCAGGCGACCGGGTAAAAACAGTAAATCATTAGCGGACAGCTCACCAACGTGCTTTTCCGGTAAACAGGTGAGACCCCACGCTATCAGTTGATGATGTAAGACAAGCGGCGCATCTATCTCTCCCTGCAACAACTCCGGCTCAGTAAAATCCATCAGTGGTAACTGAAATACCACACTGGTGCCAAAACCAAGAGCACTGTTAAATTCCAGATTACCTCCCATCATTCTGGCCAGCGTAGCCGCAATAGCCAGCCCAAGCCCCGTTCCTTGAGCATGTTCCTGCACCTGATAAAAGGGATTAAATACCAAGGCGATATTTTCTCGCGCTACGCCACACCCACTGTCAGTTACAGCAAAAATCAACGTGTTATCCGAGCGGGTAACAGTCAGACAAATGCCACCATCATCGGTAAATTTGCAAGCATTTCCCAATAGATTCACCAGAATCTGCCTAACTCGGCTTGCATCAAGCACTAATACCTGTGGAACATCAGCAGCGACAAAGGTTTCTAACATCAAATTTTTATTGTGCGCCATTCCCTGTATCGTCGCCATTGACTGATCCAACAAGGGTAGCAACTGACTGGTGGCGTACTGTAATTCAACCTGCCCGGCTTCAATGCGCGAAAAAT
The DNA here is from genome assembly GCF_042879375.1 of Photorhabdus sp. RM323S. Classification (NCBI taxonomy): domain Bacteria; kingdom Pseudomonadati; phylum Pseudomonadota; class Gammaproteobacteria; order Enterobacterales; family Morganellaceae; genus Photorhabdus; species Photorhabdus sp. RM323S. The sequence goes on along the minus strand of NZ_JBHFKZ010000047.1, from coordinate 30,150 downwards.
CAAGTAATTTATTGATAATAAATAATAAAGATAACGTACACTGGTGTGCTGTCTCTGCAAGTTGCAATTGTTCATTGCTCATCTCACTGGTTTTCAGCAATTCCAATGCACCCAGCGTTCCACTCAGCGGCGTTCTTAATTCATGGCTGATCGTCGTCAAATGGCTACTTTTACGTTTATTAGCCAACTCAGCTTGTTGTTTTGCTTCTGTTAATGCCTTGGTACGTTCTGCTACCTTGTTTTCCAGTGTGGAATATTGCTGATTCAGGGTATCAAGTAACGCATTGTAAGCCCTGGCTATTTGACCCAGTTCATCACGCCGGTTCTCCGGTAAACGAACATCCAACGCACGTGGCCCAGTCTTATCGATAATATTCACAAACTGCCATAACGGTTTAGCCAGATAATGGTGCAACATCCAGAATATGGTCAGCGTTATCATTAATAAAATAACCAGCGCAAAGGGAAGCTGAATAATCGCTTGATCGATGACTTCCTCAAATACACTTTTGGTAGGATAAAGCACCAATTGCTGCCAGCCAGGACCTCTAAGCTGGATACGTAATACCTGATAACCGGGAATATATTGCCAGCCATCATGCAACTTGACATCTTTCAGTAATGCTAAAATATGGTGTTCTGTATCCTGCGGTAATTTCCCTTTGAAAAACGGCAATAACTGCTGATTACTGTCCAGCCAGAGATCGATGTCATAATTAGTTACCGCTTGTCCATATGACAATAGATCATTGAACTTAATCGCATATCCGGTCAGCCGGCCTATTTTATCGCTCGCAGCAACAGAGATACTCCACCCACTGCCGGGAATATGCTCAGGCTGTCCCCAATAAATATTATCGTGGTTGGGGATCATGGGGAAATTCGCCAACTCAAGACATCGTTTGATAAAATAGTCATCTGAAATTTTTTCCGGGGGATAAATAGATATTCCCTGAGATCGCTTAAAAATAAAGCTGTCCAGATAATAAGCTTGTCCGGCAGCGCCATATGCCTGAATAAACCAGTTATCCTGGCTTATTTCGTGATCAGGCTGGCAAATACTGCCATTAATAGGAAGATATTTGCTATCAGTATTCGACGAAATATTTTTATTATTTTCATACTTTTCATAATAAGTGTCATAGCGCCTCGCCAGTTCCTGCGCATCTTTCTCTGCGCCCTCAAAGCGATGATTACTTAAATCTGCCCGTAAGATCGCAAGATGAGATAACTCATCCATCACATGTTGGTGTGCGTGTTTGAAAGAAAAAAATGCCGTCGCTACGACAGAAATCAGCCATATAAGAAACAACGTCAATGATAGAAACATCGTGAGTTTAATCACTAATGATGAGCGTGTTCTCATTTTATAATCTCCTTATTATTCAGAGATATTTTCTTGTAAAAAACCCAAATGACTCCACGCCTATCACGTTAATTAACAGCAGATTTAGAACCTGCCTCATTGGGCTATATTTTTTCCAGCACTCTATAATTTAAGAAAAACACACCAAAAGATAATAAATGCTTTACGGCAGATAACAATCAGATAAAATTTATCAGAATCTCGTAATCAAATTGTGACTAAAATCAATTTTACACCTCTTTAACATCAACAGAACCCAAACGAAAATCAATATTTGCCAACGAAACGTTTTTCTCATTACTGGCAACCGATTATGCAGAAACCGAGTTTTTCCTTTCCCACAAATAATGCTTATGTGGGAAGGGATGATCGCTTTTTACTCAGGTTTCCGGGTTAAACTACTTGGTAAATAGTTGGTATGAGAGTTATTTGTTATTCATCTTTCCATTCATCGCCACTGTCATCGTCATCGTCATGTACTACATGATTACCTAGCACTCTATTAGTTTGTTCAAAGATAGCTTTAGCTTCTGGACTTAGCCTATTCATTCTTCTTCTGCCTTCTTGTTCTTTATCTATGTCTTCACTCGATCTCGTTTTACGCGATTTTAATTTTCTTTCGAGCTCTGTCATAAGATCTTCTCCTCCTTGTGGCTCTCCTGTTCCCACTTGGGACCTTCCCGTACCCCCTTGAGGTCCTCCTGTTCCTCCTTGAAACCCTCCTTGAGGTAGAGGTGGCGGTGGCGGGCCTGCTGGTTGACGCTGTTCATGTTCCAACCTCTCTTGTTCCAAGTGTTCTCGTTCCAGCCGTTCCTGCTCCAACTGCTCTTGTTCCAAGCGCTCCCGTTCCAACCTCTCCTGCTCTAACTGTACTTGTTCCAAGCGCTCCCGTTCCAGCCGTTCCTGCTCCAACTGCTCTTGTTCCAAGCGTTCTCGTTCCAGCCGTTCCTGCTCCAACTGCTCTTGTTCCAAGCGCTCCCGTTCCAGCCTCTCCTGCTCTGAATATTCTTGTTCCAAACGCTCCTGCTCTAACTGCCCCTGTTCCAATTCCTGCTGCTCTTCCCTTTCCTCCAATAAAGGCGGCTCTTCATCACCTTCACCGGTCCTCATAACTAATTCAGATTCATCGTCTTCCACCAGCTCTATTGCAGGCGCAGACAACACAACCGGCTCATTAATCAATATGACCATCTCACTACTATTTGATATATTTTCCTGTTCATCATGTGCCATAGCCGAAATCGTAAGATGGTTACTTTGCTGGCTGCTATAACGGGGAAAATGTACTGCGTAACTATTATCCGACAATGGGACTATCCTGCCGCCCCGCGCGCGTAATACGCTGTCATCCCACTGGATATATTTCAGGCGGTATTTTCCGTTGAAAGAGAAATTAATCAGTTTCCTCTCGCCACCAAATCCACTGAGTATTGTTGGCAAATTCAGGCTCAGTTGCGATCTTTCCCGATGCTTCAACACAATATTGTTGTTACGTTCAACCAGACGGTGACGATTATCAGCCAAAGTGCGTCTTACCGGTGCCGTCGTCGGATCAATCTGTTGGGATAAAGGTACTCCAAGCTGATAATTGAAGGACAAGCCAACCTTTGTGTCATCCTTGCCACTATGACTAAAAGTTCTATCAACACCTAATGAAATCAATGGAATAGGCGTATAATCCAGCCCCACCGTCAGTACTCGCGGGTCCTTATAACGATTCTCATGATTAAACAGCGCAACATCATCACCGAAATATTGCTCAAATTTCAGTTTACCACTCAGTTGCGGGTAAGAGGGAAGCCAGCCCTGAGCGCGGATATCATAACCATTCGCCACCCGTTCAGCATAACCATTCAATGCAGAAGATGAGTGCCAGTCCGTCAGACCGAAATAACCGTTAGCAGCCAAATGCAGATAATCACGCCAATACTCCAAGCCGATCCCCAACCGCTGGTGAGCATTGCCCGAGATCTGAGCATCGTAAAAAGTGTTGTAACCTATAGCCCAGTCTCCTTGAAAATGACGTTGACCAACCCCCAAGTTAACTATACTGCGCCCATCAAAGCGGCGAGCACCTGCCTGACCAAACAGGATACGCTCATCTCCATCATATAATGGATAAAAAAGATCGATTGAACCACTGGTCAATTCACCATCAGATAAAGGTAAATTAGCACGCACTTCCCCGGCGGAATCCTTTTCTGTACCCAGTTTAGGAATATCGCCTCCTTGTTTTACATTTTCATCAGTCTGAGGCTGTAGCCACCTTTTTTTCCGTTTATGTTCGCTGCCAATGGTATTAAGATTTTCTTCTTGCACCACGGGTTCTTTTTTCTTATTGGGTTTATAGCAACTTGCCAATAGCAATGCTACGCTGATGGCAGATACATACCCTATTTTTTTATTCATGAGCGCTTTTATTTAAATATCATTATATTAGAAATAGATCCAGGCACTGCCATGCCACTAAACAGAGAAAGACAATGCCATTCCATCCACACATTAATTACCAATTTTATCTCCTACGACTGCTGAAATTCTTCCGAAATACAACTCTCATTGAAATCAGCCAAAACCCTTATTTTTAGAATGAAAAAATCAACATCATTAATATTCAAACATCCACAATCACTTTCTAAGTAAAATAAGGTCAACACCTTATTGGTTATATTTTTTCCTTTGCTAATCTATTTGACAGAAATAGCAACACGTTAATTAGATAGGTGATGATATGTTTGCAAACTGTCAACTTTTTGGTATGGATCTGGCATTTCCAGATGTCTGTATGACACCTTTACCTATCCCAGTGCCCGTTCCCTATCCCAATATGACTCTGGGTCTGATGGCGACACCTCACACTTATAAAGTGCTGTTTATGGGAATGCCTGCACATAATATGGCGACAGTGACTAACTCAAGCTTCGGCGATAATCTTGGCATCAATCTCGGTATTGTTTCCGGTACCGTCATGGGGCCTTCACGCCATTTAATCGGCTCATTTACCACTTTAATTAAAGGATTTCCTGCAACGCGCGTCACCAGCCTGAGTTTGCAAAACAGCACCAACATGATCGGTATGCGTTTAATTCCCAGCCAGCTTAAGGTACTCCTGCTGGGCCTGTGATGGAGGACTTTCTATGCTGTTTTTTCCTCACTATAAAAATTACTGTTTTTCCTCTTTTATTCTGTTGAGTATATTTCTGACTGTGAGTTGCTCTGCAAATAAAGTGGAAAAAACTATTCCCTACACCATTAAATTTCAAGCTCAAGGAAATATTAACAATAGCGCTCCTTTAAGATTAAATATATTTCTGTTAAATGATCCGGATAAATTTAATCAGGCAGACACCTCTGCTTTACAAAAAACGCCTAATTCAGCGCTGGACAATACTGTACTTTATCGAAAATCAATCTTCTTTATGCCAATAAAAGGAAAAAATGATATCAGCATTACGATTAATACGCCGTCAGCAGAAAAATATATTGCCATTTGGGCAGAATACCAAAATATTACCGATAAACAGTGGCGGCTTGTTATTCCTTTATCATCATTTCCAACCGTATCTTATTTATCGGTTTTAAATCCTTTTTCATCCTCTGAGACTTCTCAGTTGATTACCGTTACTTCACACGGATTACGGATGACATCTGAATCTGCCAAATGAATCACACATGCTCAGGAGACTACCCATGAAAAATGCACACAAAGTTCTCTGGATGGAAGGCATGTTTTTACGACCCCACCATTTTCAGCAAGCAGATGAATATGTGGATGCACGCCTGCGTCAATGGGGAGCCCTGCAACGAGCCTACAATTGGGGATTTTCATCATTAAAACTTGATGAGAGCCAACTTGCTTTGGGGAAAATCTCACTGCTGGCCGCCAGTGGTATTATGCCTGACGGCACAGCTTTTGGATTTACTGAAACTGACGAGGCGCCATCCGCGTTAACTATCAGCACTTCACTACGTTCGCAGATTATCACTCTGGCTATACCGGCATATCTGGCCGGGCGCGAATCCGTCAGTTTCGATGATGCGCCAGACTCTCTGGCACGTTATCAGGCATTTGAAAAGGAGGTTAGCGACGTTAACTCTTTGGCCCTTGGCAGTACCACCCTGCATTGCGGCAAATTACGCCTGCGCCTGCTACCAGAAAATGAACTCAACGGCGAATGGGTTGCTATGGGAGTACTGAGGGTTTTAGAAAAAAATCAGGATGGCACCGTCATGCTGGATACCGGATATATTCCACCGTTACTTAATTGTTGGGCAAATCCGTTGTTACAGAGCATGACTCACGATCTTTACGGTCTGTTACTGCAACGCAGCCGACAACTCAGCCGCCATCTGCAATGTAACAGCGCCAACACCTGTGATTTGTTACGGCTGGCGCTATTAAACCGCTTCAGTGCTCAACTTCAACACATCATGCATCTACCTCAACAGGCACCGGAAACGCTTTTTCTCATCTGGATCGGCTACGCACTGGAAATGAGCGCCTTTCAAGCACCCTATACACTGGAAGGAGAGCTACCCCGCTACAATCATCTGGATACTGGCGGTTGTTTCACCCGCCTCTGTACTTTACTGCAACGCAACTTGTCCATTGTGTTGGAAGAGCATGTTGTACCGCTGCCCCTAACCAAACGTCTGCCAGGATTAAGCGTAGCATCATTGCCGGAACAAATGAGCCTGGATGATTACCATTTTATTCTGGTTGTGAAGTCAGAGATGGCGCATGACACTTTTATGGCTCACTTTCCGGCCCAAATTAAAATCGCGTCAGCCGACTGTATACGCGATCTGGTGCGTTTGCAGTTGCCGGGTATCGCCTTACGCCACCAGGTACAGATCCCCAGACAACTTCCCTATCAGAATGGGTACTGCTACTTCAAATTGGAATTCGACGATAAAACTGAACAGTCGCTGGAGAAATCCAGGGTATTTGCTTTTTACGTCGCTGGTGAATTTCCTGGTCTGAAAATGGCATTTTGGGCACTCAAACACCTGCCTGATGATGAGGATATCAGTATATGAATCGTGACTATCGTAATGCTTTAGTGCAGGCGGCTCATCCTCTGTTAAACGCTATGCCACATATTCGTTATACAGCCAAGCCGGAAGACTCTGGTCAGTTACGTCAACAATTGATCGGAGAAATATATCGCTTTGAGAAACAGTGCCAACAAGCGGGATTCAGTTATGAAACTGTCCTCGGTGCCCGTTATTGTCTGTGTACTTCTCTGGACGAAGCGGTCGCATTGACCTCCTGGGGAGACAATAGCATATGGTCAGGTAATGGCTTGCTGATTACATTCCACAAAGAGAGCAGCGGCGGTGAAAAATTTTTCAAGTTACTGGATATGTTGCTGCAACAACCCAGTAAACATATCGATCTGCTCGAACTGTTCTACTTCTGTCTGCTTCTGGGATTTGGTGGGCGCTACCGCCTGATTGACAACGGCCTCGCTCAACTGGAAACCCTGATCCAGCGTTTGGCAATACGCCTGCGTCAGGTAAGAGGGGAATATCCTGCCGCATTGAGCGCGCTTCCTCCTCTCGCAATCAATACCCATCAACCATCACGGTTATCCCGTTTTTTGGTGTTTTTCACGCTATCTGGCACATTGATGACCAGTCTGCTCTACATCGGTCTGAACACCCGGCTTAATCAGCAGACAGAACCCGTGTTGGCATCCATATACAATTTGCCACTACCAGAAGCCACCATACCAGCTGAAAGCTTTTCTGTTGCTCATCTACGGCAAGTACTGCAACCCGCGATAGAACAGCAGGACATCACCATCAGCCAAAACGCGGATCATGTCAGTGTTACCCTACAAGGGGGAGACTTGTTTGCTTCTGCATCAGCAACACTCAATCCGCGTTATCAGGCACCTCTCCAGGCTCTTGCCAAACAACTGAACCTGACTACCGGAAAGATCATCGTACGCGGACACAGTGACAACTTGCCAATTCATACACATGCCTATTCCTCCAACTATGCCCTGTCACTGGCGCGAGCGGAAACCGTAGCACAGCCGTTACGCACCGGCTTACTCCAACCACAACGGCTAAAGGTTGAAAGTGCCGGCGCAGAAGCCCCTTTAGTCCCCAACACCAATGCCAAAAACCGAGCCTTGAATCGTCGTATTGAAATTATTTTCAGCACCACGCCAGATAATTCAGATCAGTAGGCAGGAGAGAAAGAAAATGTTGAAAGCATTTATCGCCATCATCACCAATCGCCTATTTTGGGGGGCTCTCATTGTTGCCGCATTGTGTCTGCTCATCTGGATCATGGGGCCATTTATTGCCATCGGTGATCTGCATCCACTGATGACGGAAACACAACGCCAAATCGCCATCACCGCGCTCATTTCGCTGTGGTTGTTACTACGGCTGTTACCTTTTCTTTATCAAGTTTGGGTAAATGGCCGTTTGCGCCGCCGCTTACATCATGTCAGTAATGTCGTCACACCAACAACCCGTAGTGCTGCCCAGTCCCTGACAGACAGCTTTAAACAGGCAGCAATCCTGATTAAACGCGGGCTGCGTCTGAATGGTGAACGGTTAACCACACGTCTGGGCAAACTCTATCTCTATCATCTGCCCTGGTATCTGGTTCTGGGTACCCAAGGATGCGGCAAAGACAAAGCCTTGCTAAACTCAGGATTAGATTTCTACCATACAACCTATCCCAGTCAGTTTGCTTTTCCTGAAACCAGTGCCGAATCACACTGCTCATGGTATTTCACGTTTCAGGGCGTCATCCTTAGCCCCGCCGGAGAATACCTTAAAGAAGGTAATCCCCTGTGGCAGATTTTATTGAAACTGTTAAAACGTTATCGTCCACGTCAGCCAATCAACGCCGTTATTCTGGCGATCAGTGTGCAGGATCTACTGCAACAGGATAATGACGCGCAATACCATCAAGCTCTACTGCTGCGTAAGCGACTGATGGACCTGCGTTTGCAACTGAAAATTGATTTTCCCATCTATGTGATGATCACCAAAACCGATCTCCTGCCAGGATTCAGTAGCTATTTCAGCCATTTTTACGGCGAAGAGCTGGATCAGGTCTGGGGCTTTACCTTCCCCTGGCAGCAGGAACTGCATTCCCATACTGATTTACAACAGATGCTGGATGAACAGTACAACCACCTGCAACAGCGTCTGGATGCCGCACTGGCGGATACCTTATTAACTCAGCAGGATATCACTCAGCGGGAACAAAGCTTCGCCTTCCCGCAGGCATTTGCAACCCTGCGTCCGGTGCTAATGCGTTATTTGAGTATTATTTTCGCCACCTCTGGCTTTGATCGGCCGTGGTTGCCACACGGTCTCTATTTCACCAGCGCCAATCAAAAACAGGGGGAATCATGGCACAACAACGGCGTTATGCAGAATAATCTGTTTGACTACAGTTATGCGCTCTCCTCTGTAAGCAACAGCGATAGCAATGTAACCAGCCGCACTGCCCGCAGTTACTTCCTAAGAGAGTTATTTCAAAAAGTCATTTTGGCTGAAAGCGGGCTGGCCGGTATCAACCGCATGTATGCATTACGCCAACGCTTTGCCCTGTTAATAGGGTGTAGTTTATTACTCTCTTTAATGGCCGGGATCTGCGTACTGTTACTGACCAGTTATCACAATAATAACGGCTATCTGGCACAAATTACGGCTAGGCTCCCAGTGCTGGAACGGCAGGGACAGGCACTGAGCCAGCCATCAACCCGTGATCTGCCCCACTTGATCCAATATTTGACACAATTACAGTCACTCACCGCAAATCACCAAATTGATTCAGACAGCCCCCACTGGTTTATGGCATGGGGTTGTATCGGGGCCCTCAACTGAACAGCACGAGCTATCCGGTTTATCAGCATGCGTTAAAGAATTTATTGCTGCCGCTGGTGACACAGCAAGTCGAGAGTATTTTGCGCCAGCAAACCGATGGCGATAGCAACGAATCAACCTACGAGGCGCTGAAAGCCTACCAGATGCTATTTCAGCCACAACATTATGACGGCAAATTCCTTACTGCCTGGCTGATGCTGAACCTGTCTCATATCCCCGGTAGTGAAAAATTGGATGAAACACAGCGCAAAGCACTCCAAGGGCATCTTTATCAACTACTGAATCAGAATCAGCCTGCCTGGTCTCAGGGCAAAGATCAGCAACTGATACAGGAAGCGATAAAAAATATCATGCGCTCCACATTTTCCCTGCGGGTTTATACCAGCATCAAAAAAAGACTGCTCAATAACGGACGTTTTAAATCCGTCAATCTGATTGATTTGGCCGGTTCTCAGGCTGAATTGGTGTTAAAACGAAAAAGTGCCCTGCCGGATACCGCAGCAATCCCCGGCTTCTTTACACCAGACGGATACTGGCACGGCCTGATTGCACAAGTAGATGATACGGTAAAAGCACTGCATGACACTGATCGCTGGGTCCTCAATATACCGTCACAGGTACAGGAAAAACCGGATGCGGCTTACCAGGTGCGCCAGCTTTATATCAGTGATTTCATGTTAGAATGGGATACATTTCTCAATGATATCGCCCTCATTCCAGCCAATAACCTGAACCAGCGTATTAATAATGTCCGTATTCTCTCCGGCGCTCATTCCCCTCTGCGCAATCTGCTGATCAATACCAGTCATGTTGTCGCACTCTCTCCACCGGAAGATAACGGCAAACTCGCACAACTGGGCCAGCAATTGAATGACGAAGCAACCCGTAAACTGCAAAACCTGTTTCCGGCTGTCAGCCCTCCCCCTGCACTGCCTTCACCAGAACAGATTGTCAGAAACCACTACCGCGACCTGCTCGATCTGGCTCGTCCACAGGGCGATCACAGCGATACTATCGCCTTTGACGATCTATTCAAAAAACTGGGTGATCTGTATCGCTATCTCACCGCTTTACAGGAAAATGGCGAAAGCACCGCCGCCTCCGACACCATACTGACACAATTACAGGCTGACGCAGGCCGTCTGCCTGAGCCGTTCCGCAGCATGATCATGGATATGACGCAGGGTGCAAAAGGCGATACACAACAACAGGCTGTTTCACGCATACACCAACTCGCCGGGGCACAACTCAGTGACTTCTGCCGTGAAGCCATTGCCGGACGTTATCCACTGTCCCACTACAGCAAACGTGATATTACACCTGATGATATGGCGCATATGTTTGCGCCGAATCAAGGGTTGATGGATCGCTTTTTTAATCAATATCTGGCGGATAAAGTCAATACTCAGGGTGATGAATGGCGCTTTTTCCCCTGGGCACTGGGCAGTACCAAACAGCAAGATCAATCACTGTTGAAAACATTCCGGCAGGCGCAATTTATCCGTGATGCATTCTTTAGTACGGCCTCTTCACAGCCTTCATTCTCTCTTACCTTGCAACCGCTGCAAATGGATAACGATATTCTTACCTTGTCGTTAACCCTTAACGATCAACGTGTCAGCTACAGCCACGGTCCCCTGACACCCTGGTATTTCACCTGGCACAGCAGTAACAACACCGGTACAGCCAAACTCACCATGCTGCTGGCGAATGGCAAAACCAAATCACTGGAAACCTCAGGGCCCTGGGCATTAAACAGGCTGATCGACGCCGGAAAGTGGGTTCGGGAAGACAGCATACATTACCGGATCACCTTCAATCTGGCAGGACATCAAGCCACATTGATACTCACCCCCGATAGCATACACAACCCGTTTGTCATACCGGAATTTACCTGTATCAAACCCTAAGGAGAACCTTAAATGGATATCGCACCTTTACTTAACCCGGTCAGCCAGGAACATCCTTGCGGCGAAGATCTGGAGTACAGCGCTGAATTCATCCACCTGATTCAACTTGCTCAAGGGAAAGCGGAGCAGCAATTTGGCGACTTTATCATTCCGACACAGGAACCTGACTGGCTCCAGATAGAGAAAAACGCACTGGCTCTGCTCACCCGCAGCAAAGATCTGCACATTATTATCTTGCTGATACAAGCCTGGTGCCGCCAACACGGTCTGGCAGGATATGCACAAGGCTTGATGCTATTGGAACAAATAGTCGCACATTATTGGGAAACATTGTGGCCGGCCACAGAGCTGGATGGTGAACCCGATCCGCTGATGCGTATCAACGCGTTACAGGGATTAGGAGATGGTTTCGCACTGGCTAAACAAGTGCGCCTTTGCGAATTTGCCCGCCTGAATGGGATCACTCTCACAATGGCAGATGTGATGAAATGCCTGGATGGCAACAATACGGAGGAGAGCCCGTTTCCCAGAGGGATCGATCGGTTGATCGCTGAATTACAGCAAAGTGACGCACCGGTCACGAAGCTGATCCCACAAATCACAAACACCCTTCATTGTTTGTTTAACACACTACGTGGTCATCTTGGTGATAGCGGACTACCGGATATGCGCCGTCAGATGGCGACGCTTCATCGTCTGACGCAGCTTCTCACTCCCCAATCCGACACGGTTCAAACGACGGAGGATAGCGGGCATTCACTGCCGGACAAAGGCAACAATGTGCACCAACCAAAGGCCTCCAACGGTTGGCAAACATCCGGTATCCAGAATCGTGAACAAGCTCAACAGGCGCTGGAAGCCGTGCGACAGTACTTTCTATTACATGAATCCAGTCATCCGGCACCATTGATGATTGAGCGGATACAAAACCTGATTAGCCAGGATTTTATGAGCATTATGCGCAACCTTGCACCAGAGGCCACCGCTCAGCTTGAACATTTTTTTGGCCGAAAAAATCACACATAACGAAGGTGGAGAACACCACAGAATGAAGGTAATACACCGGAAAAACGGTTGTTATTCCGTCAATTATCCATAACCACTGATTTTACCGATGGAGAATATTATGTCAGGATCAAACAGCGGGCAAAAATTCATCGCCCGTAACCGTGCTCCACGAGTACAAATTGAATACGATGTCGAACTATACGGTGATGAACGTAAGGTTCAACTGCCTTTTGTCATGGGAGTTATGTCGGATTTAGCCGGAAAATCTGCCGATCAACTTCCTCCACTGAGTCAGCGAAAATTCCTCGACATTGATGTTGATAATTTCGATGACCGCATGAAATCACTGCGCCCAAGTGTCGCCTTTCCGGTGGACAATACCCTGAGCGGTGAAGGTAAGATCCAGGTCGCCCTCACGTTCAACACGATGGATGATTTTCTGCCGGATGCGATAGCACGCCAGGTAGAACCCCTTAATCAACTCCTGGAAGCACGTACTCAACTCGCCAACCTGCTGTCCTATATGGATGGCAAAAGCGGGGCCGAAGAGCTGATCGCTTCCATCCTGCAAAATCCTGAATTGCTGAAATCGCTCAGTACCGCACCGCTGAATGATGCGGAATCCACTGATCCCGTCGCAGAACAAGATCAAGGAGGCACTAATGAGCCAATCTGAAATCAATGTTGCCAGTGAAACTCAAACTCAGGCTACCAGTTACAATCAAGGTGAACTCAGTGCTCTGCTCAGGAAAGAGTTTCGCCCTAAAACAGATCAGGCACGTCTCGCCGTGGAAAACGCGGTGAAAACCTTGGCACATCAGGCTTTGGAAAACAGCCTGACCTTATCAAGCGATACTTTCAGCACCATTCAGGCGCTGATTGCCGCCATTGACAACAAACTCTCTCAGCAGATCAATGAAATACTCCATCATCCTGATTTTCAAGCTCTAGAGGGCGCATGGCGTGGTCTGCTCTATCTGGTGAGCAATACCGAAACCAGCGAAATGCTGAAAATACGGATTATGAGCGTCGAAAAGAAAGAATTAGGGCGCACACTGAAACGCTATAAAGGAACGGCTTGGGATCAGAGCCCGGTTTTCAAACGGATTTATGAAGAAGAGTATGGTCAATTCGGTGGAGAGCCACTCGGCTGCCTAGTGGGTGATTACTATTTCGACCACAATCCGCAAGATGTCGAAATGTTGGGAGAAATGGCCCGTATCGCCGCTGCCGCCCACTGCCCTTTTATCAGCAGCGCCTCGCCTGGAGTTATGCAGATGGAAACCTGGCAGGAATTGGCAAATCCGCGCGATCTGAGCAAAATCTTTCTCAATACCGAATACGCCTCCTGGCGCAGCCTGCGTGAATCAGAAGATGCCCGTTACATTGGTTTAGTGATGCCACGTTTTCTAGCTCGCTTACCTTACGGTATCAGCACCAATCCGGTTGAAGGATTCGATTTTGAAGAAAAAACCGCAGGAGCCACGCACAGTAATTATGTGTGGAGCAACGCAGCCTATGCGATGGCGGTGAATATTAACCGTTCCTTTAAAGAATATGGTTGGTGCGCATCTATCCGGGGCGTCGAATCAGGCGGAGCGGTAGATAAACTGATATGTCACACCTTCCCGACGGATGATGGCGGTTTAGATATCAAATGTCCGACAGAAATTGCCATCAGTGACCGCCGTGAAGCGGAATTAGCAAAAAACGGCTTTATCCCGTTGGTTTACCGCAAAAACTCTGATTTTGCCGCGTTTATCGGCGCTCAATCACTGCAAAAACCGGCGGAGTATATGGATGCTGATGCCACAGCAAACGCTAATCTGGCTGCCCGCTTACCTTACTTGTTTGCCTGCTGCCGATTTGCGCATTACCTGAAATGTATCGTGCGTGACAAAGTGGGTTCATTCCAGAGCCGCGATGATATTGAACGTTGGCTGAATAAATGGATCATCAACTATGTTGATGGCGATCCCGCCAACTCCTCACAACAGACCAAAGCGCGCAAACCGCTGGCGTCTGCCGAAGTACAAGTCAACGAACAGGAAGATAATCCCGGCTACTATCAGGCCAAATTTTTCCTGCGTCCCCATTATCAACTGGAGGGATTGACGGTTTCCCTGCGGTTGGTATCAAAACTGCCCTCCTTAAAACAGAGTGGTGGTTAATTCTGCAACTCACTGAGTAAATAAGGAATACGATTATGAACAACAGCATCTATTTGGATATCAAAGATATCTCCGGTGAATGCAAAGACAGCAATCACCCCAACGGCATTGATGTGCATACCTTTGAATGGAAACTGTCACAGCCGGTGGAAACCGGTAGCGGCGGCGGTGGAGGAAGTGGGCGTGCTAAAGTTCATTCTCTGGTGGTCTATGCCCGTATGGATAAAGCAATGCCAACGTTAATGCAGAAATTAGCGCAGGGTGCTCATCTTCCTGAAGTGAAATTAACCATGCGCAAAGCCGGAGGCGAGCAACAGGAGTTCACCACAATTACGCTGGGAAGTGCATTACTTGACAGCATCGAACTGGTTGACTTTAACCGCGATATTCCGCACCTGACAGAAGGTTCGGCTGCCATTATGCCCGGCACTATCGGTGTGAAATACAGCTTCTCACCGAATATTGCCAAAGTAGTTTATAAGGAACAGGATAATGAAGGAAAAAATGGCGCTGAGGTGGAATTTAATTGGGATACACAAAAGAACATCAGTAAATAATAAAACATTCACTGACAACTAAGTCAGTAAAAAAATAACCTCCCGCCCGGAATACGATATGTTCGTGTCCGTTAGGATACTGCATACTTTTTTGTGGCGGAAGGTTAAGTGATGACTCAAGATAATAAGCGACGTTGTTATGAAAATAACCTTTATCAATATTCCATCAGATAAGGGGATAGAAAATAGTAGTCATATTTTCTATCATCCGGGTGGAACTATCGGTACCAGCGAAAATAATCATTTTGTGTTGCCAGATCCGAATGGTTGTATTTCGGCATTACAAGCCAGTGTACATATTTCTACCCAGGGTGCCTGCACTATTACTAATATTGGAACTGCTTTCATGATGATTAACACTATTCCATTAGCACGTGGAGAAACCACCTCTCTGCAAGAAAATAATAAGCTCCAGATTGGTGACTACCACCTGACCGTGAATGAAATAGAGACAGCAAAAGATCATTCTGTCGAACAGGAAATGACAACCGATTTTTCCGGAGCACTATGGGACGAGTTAAATGAAACAGTGCCCACAGAAAAAAGTTCAGAAGCGCGCTATCAACTTTCTCCGGCAGATTTTATGTTGCCGAAACAAGGGACAGAACCCACGCTATCTCTTGATCAGCTCGCTGTACGCTCCATCGATCCAATACAACTTTTTACGGCCCAACGTCATAGTGTCGACAGCCATCCCCTGTTTCAACAGCCCCCTCGCCTTTCTGTCACACCGCTACAGTTGTGGGAAGAGCAAGTAAAACAACTTGATCCATTATGTTTATTCCAGAAAGATCCACCAACAGCGACAGCCAACGACATGACTGCACCACAGACATATCAAATACCAGACGGGCATGAGCAGGCAATGAAAGAAGCGCTTTTTTATTGTCTTAACACCATCATCAATCGCTTTAACCCATCCTATGATGAAAATAGTGTCCCTGCGGCATACTTCTGGCACATGAATGGCACGCAACACCGTAAGGCAAAGTTATGGGATAACTTTACTGATCGCTATCAGCAAACCGCCGAAGAGATACGTCAACAATCGCCAACGTTATTCAACGCTTTTTTCCTTAGCGTTTACCAGCAGAAGCTGAATGCTGCTTTCGACAGCAGCGATGATTGATAAAACGGGCGATAATTTTGTTCCATTAATGATGCCACTATCATCAGTCAGCCTCCGAGAAATATCGTCCTTGAGGTATTCGGTATCTACACAATAGAGATACGGCCAGACTCACAAGTGTTTCGGAGAGAACAGTGATCTGAGTTAGTGAAGAATGCGAAGCACGGAGATCGGTGAAAAGTGGCAAAAGGGTTGAAAATATAAGCTATAACTTATGAGGGTTGGATTTTGTGGACAGTGGTTTTAACCTCAAGGTTTCACGCTTTACGCATACAGTATTCAGGTCGTCCGGTACGCGCATTTTTTGCTTTCGATCCCAAACGACAAGCCATCGTACTGTGTGCCGGTGACAAAAGTAACGACAAACGGTTTTACAATACGATGATCCGCATTGCGGATGAAGAACTTACCGCACATTTAGCCGCGATGAAAGCAGGCGTTTCACGTGAGACGCTATATCGAACACTGTCACCTAAAGGCAATCCAACGCTGAAAACTTTGCGCAATGTCGTTGCAGCAACAGGATTCCAGTTCTCTCATATTGCTGTAATGATTTAATCTGACCAGATGAAGGGGCTGAAGCTTAATAGCACGGAAGTGTACAATTGGTCTTCAAACCTCTCCATCATAGCAGAAGCTAGCTCATCCAAAGCGATACACGGAATATACGGATGTCATAGTGACTTGCTCCCGCAGCTAAATCTCAATGATGACATAATATTTTCTCACGACTGTAGTGAATAAAGGCAACTTAGTTAACCGTTACGCTTAGCTATCTCAGCAAAAATGGCACTGAAATACCGCATTCTCCCAAATCACGTCCAATTGTGAATAATGCTGGTTCTCCATCGTTGCGGTAAGTAACCTGCGACTTATCTGCGGCAACAAAATATTCGTAATGATCGAATCGATCCTGCGAGCACCGGATTCCTGTTCCATACAACAAGCCATAATCTGTTGCGTCACACTGTGGTCAAATTGTGCCTCAATTCCATAATTTTCCCACAGACGTTGTACTATCCGCGCCAATTGCAGTTGCACAATATTTTCCAGTACTTCGTTACTCAGTGATAAAAAAGGAATGATCGTCAGACGGCCAAGCAAAGCAGCGGGAAACGTCTGTAACAGCGGTTGACGTAACTGTTGCGTCAACGTTTCCACATCCGGCAAGCCATCCTGCCGGGTACAGACCTTGATAACTTCCTGACTGCCAACATTCGAGGTCAATATGATCAGCGTATTACGGAAATCAATGCGACGGCCTTCACCGTCTTCCATCCAGCCTTTATCGAATACCTGAAAAAACAGTTCATGCACATCAGGATGTGCTTTTTCCACCTCATCAAGCAACACTAGACTATACGGACGTCGTCGAACCGCCTCCGTTAACACACCACCTTCACCATAACCGACATATCCCGGCGGTGCCCCTTTCAAGGTTGATACGCTGTGTGGCTCCTGAAACTCACTCATATTGATGGTAATCAGGTTCTGCTCACCACCATACAGGCTTTCAGCCAACGCCAGCGCCGTTTCGGTCTTCCCTACTCCAGAGGGGCCACATAGCAAAAATACCCCCACAGGTTTATTGGGATCACCCAGATGTGCACGCGCTGTACGTACCCGTTCACTGATAGTGCTTAACGCGTGTTGCTGACCAATCACTCGCTGTCCGAGGCTGTGTTCCAAATTCTGGACAACATTGATCTCATTCTTCACCATCCGGCCAAGGGGAATACCGGTCCAATCCGCCACCACTGCGGCAACGCTGTGTGCGTCCACCGCAACCGTAATTAATGGCTGCTCTCCCTGCAATAAACTTAACTGTTGCCGGCAATCCTGTAATTTTGTCTGCCAGACCAAACGCTGTGGATCATCCTCAAGTCTTTCATCACCAGAAATCAGTTGCTGGCGTAAGCCGATAATCTGTTGAGCCAGCGTCATTTCATCCTGCCAACGCTGCGCCATTTGCTGCTCTTCTGCCTGCAATTCATGGCGCTGACCGTCAAGCTGTGCCAAGCGGGCACGATGATCACCACCCAGTTGCTGCTCACGGCAGACAATCTCATATTCAATCTGGAGTGCAGCAAGCTGGCGGCGATAATCTTCCAATACCGCCGGCAGACTGTGCTGACTGACAGCCACTCGTGCGCAAGTGGTGTCAAGCAGCGCGATGGCCTTATCAGGCAACTGGCGAGCCGGGATATAGCGATGGGAGAGCGAGACCGCGGCTTCCAGCGCCTCATCCAGTAATAATACGCCATGATGCTGTTCCAACTTCGCGGATAGACTACGTATCATCTGTAAAGCCTGCGCTTCGTCCGGCTGTTCAACCTGCAACACCTGAAAACGTCGCGTTAATGCCGAATCTTTTTCAATATGTTTTTTGTATTCCGCCCAGGTGGTCGCACCAATGGTGCGTAACTGCCCACGCGCCAGTGCCGGTTTCAACAAGTTAGCCGCATCACCAACCCCTTGCGCCCCTCCGGTGCCAATCAGCATATGAATCTCATCAATAAACAGAATAATAGGAACCGGGCTTTGCTGAACTTCATTAATCACCGCCTGTAAACGTGCCTCAAATTCTCCCTTCATTCCGGCACCCGCCTCCAAACGGCCAATATCCAATGACCAAAGCTGAACATGGCACAATGACGGCGGCAAATCACCTGATGCAATGCGTAGCGCCAATCCTTCCACCAGCGCCGTTTTACCTACCCCCGCCTCACCGGTAATCAGCGGGTTGTTCTGCCTGCGACGCAGCAAAATATCAACCAGTTGGCGGATCTCTTTATCCCGCCCGACAACCGGATCAATTCGCCCGGCACGCGCCAGTGCTGTCATATCCTGCGCATAACATTGCAGCGAACTCTCTGACGCTGGTTGACAGTTTTCACTCTCTGCCATTGTTTTCTGAGAGCTGTTTTCCATACTGTCATGCAGGATGCGGTTCAAATCCTGTGCCAAACTTTCTGCGTTAATACAGGAAAACTGAGCAGAAATAGCCAGCAGATGCTGACGCAGATTAAAAGTGGTTAACAATGCCAGCAATAGATGCGCCCCACGAATCTCGTCTGCCGCAAAAGTGACTGAACTACACACCCAAGCCCGTTCTACTGCCTCATCAATATGAGTAGAGAGATCAGAAATCGCGCTGGCTCCGCGCGGCAATGCATCCAGAGAGCGAACGATATCCTGTGCCACCTGCTGCTCATCCAGTGCAAAGTGGCCTATGATTTGTTGCAAATCACCCGCTTTCTGCTGCATAAGTTGATGCAGCCAGTGCGCCAATTCAACATAAGGATTGCCCCGCAGTTTACAAAATACACTGGCGCTCTCCAGGGCACTAAACAATGGCGGATTAAGTTTATTAAACAGTGACTGGCGATTGATATCTGACATAGAACCCTCGTCCATATTGTCCATATTGATAGAAAAGAAAACAGGTGCAGTCTGTTATGACTACTCAGCGTTATCCGGACGGAAACAGAGATCACTGCGATCGTGATGGGGGATGTTAAGTCCTAACCAACAGCTCTGCCCCAGCGGCTGATGGCCTCCTAGTGAACATCCCTGATAATGCTGATGATCCAGCGTGATTCTGAGCTTCCAGGTATATTCAAGGCCGACATAACCCCGAACCCAGTCACACAATTGCCGGAAATCATCACAATTGGATGTGGTAAACCGTGAAGCCGGCAAGAAACGCTGATATGCCGACCAAGAGAGTGGGCCAAGCTCCAGACAAAATGCATATTGCACATCAGCCACAGCAATACCGAGACGGGCAGTATTCCCTAACCGGGCACCACCATGACCGTTATGCAGCCGCAACTGTTCATCACGGTCAATCGCCAGCCAGTGAAACTGATTTTCATGTAACGTCACCGGCAAACCAAAGTGGTAACGCAGCAAGCACAGCAAACCGTCTTTATTACGCGGATAGCGGCTCAGGTGCCCGGCCATATAGTGATGTGTCCGCTCCTGACGGAGACGGTAGCCCGGAACATGTCCCATACCGATCAGACTGGCAAAAAAGTGATCGAAACGGCGGTTATCGTTACGGTCAAAGGAGAGACAAGGCTGGGCATCCGCCCACGCCCGCCAGAATAGCGTTATCAAACGATGCTGAAACAGATTGAAAAAGGCACTCAGCGCATAATCTTTATGTTGCTTCTGACGTTGCCAGGCAAATTCAGTGACATGTAAAGGCAGGGGGCCATTCGGGCCAAACAGACCAAAGTTATTGATATTAATCTGATAGCGGATGCCATCTGGGTCAGGCACGATAGCCGCAATTTCTGCCGGCGCAAAGCATAATGCCGGCTGTTGCCCCAGACGCAATGGTTCATAGCGCGGTAAAGGTGCACGCCCCAATGGATAAGGGGCACCTGACTGTGCATCAATACGCCGCAACAACTGAAACAGATCGAAATCCCACGGCGCTTTTTCTCTTGCTGTCCAAAAATGATCATCAAGTGCAGATGAAACGCTATGCGCTTTCTCCCCGACCAGTACTATCTGATTGTCGGCATGTATGGCAAATATCTTCATAACAGTGCCCTCACGCCATTACGTCCCGACCAGAACCCGATCGTTCCCCGCTGCACACTGGACAGCGTCGTTTCCGCAAAACTGTTCACGGTCACCAAACGGCTAAACAGGTGCGCCAGCACACTCCCCATTAACCAAGGAGATCGACCAGAAAATGCCTGCTCGTCTACCTCCAACTGCACACTAATTCCACGTCGAAACAGTGGCGTACCGGTCATATGACGATGTTGCGCTTGCAATCGACAACACCGGATACCACTAATCTGCTGTGCAATAACCGCATCCGCCTGACTGGCATGAAAACGTAATAGCCGCCGTAATTCCGTTTCACCCTGTTCAGTGGCGCAATCCTGCAAACTAAAGTAATTAAGCTGTAACTGATTGATCAACTGCCAGCAAACCCGGCTCTCTGCCAGAGCCGGGCGGGGTTCACTGGGACCTTTGCGCAACCGCACAGCGGAGACGGGAACCGAATCCTGCATCACCAGGCTCTCCTGTGCCTGTCGTTGCAGTAATAGCGGCAGATCACGATTGGTACACAGAACTTCCGCACTGAGGTATTTCAAATCACTGCGCCAGGGCGGATGATGCTCATCCGCCAGAGAGAGATAAACTTCACTGCCAAGATAATCAGAACGCATACCATAGCGGTTCATATTCTGTGGCAGCAAACGTGATTCACGGCGGATAGAAAAATACCCCGCATTAACCAATGCGTCATCATGCTGCGTGTGATAAAGGGGATGAAAAATATAGCGCTCGTCACCGTCATGCTGGCTACCAATACCGCGTAATGCTGTGACGGAAAAAACCTCATAATCAAGCGGACGCATGTTATCAACCACCACATGGTATTCATGTTGCTGCTCATTGATCGTCATCGGTTCGGCTGCACGTGGAAAAAGATTGATGGCAGGGGTACAATGCAAAGCCAGATGGCTGACATCCACCACCTTTTCCAATTGTGGCGAACGCACATCCAACAAGATCTGAATTTCCAAGCACTGCCGCTTGCCTGCCTGTACCAGCAGTGACTGTAAACCACTGATGCTGAAAAACTGGAAACGGGCCGGAAAAGCAAAGTATTCCTGTAACAAGCGATACGCTTCGACATTGCGCAAATCAACCGGCAATAATGCCTGCTCCGGGGCAAAGCCCTCATGACATAATGCCTGTGGCGGTAGCAATAACCGTTGCACCGAACTGCCGGGAATATGGCACAACACCCCCTGACAGTGCGCCATCAGTAATTCCAGCAGTTGTAAGGCTGGAACATCACCGCCACTGAGGTAGAACATCAGCTCATCACATTGCAATTCGCCCAGTGACACATTATCAAAACACGATAGTTGAATACGCAAAGCACCCTGCACCTCAGCACCGCCAAATGCAGAAAGAGGGATATCCGCAGGCACACCGCCCAATTCCACCAGGGATAAACGCAACGGCTGCAAACTCACATCCTGCGCGGTACGGTAACGGCAACTGAGCCCCTGCTTTTTCAGTGCCGGACTTTCCATCAGTGAACCACGAGGCACCAGAAAACCTTTGCTCAGATCCCCTTTCGTGGGATCGGGCTGTAATTCCACAATTGCCATTGAAGGCAAACCCGCAAGATAGTTAGGATAAAGCGCTTCCAGTAACTGAGCGGAGAAACGCGGAAACTCAGCATCCATCTTGAGTTGAATACGCGAAGTCAGAAAAGCGACGCCCTCCAGCAAACGCTCAACGTAAGGATCGGTCACTTCATTACCCTGCATTCCTAATCGCCCGGCCACACCAGGATAATGGCGGGCAAACTCATCCCCCATTTCACGCAACCATGCCAACTCACGGTTGTAATACTCCAGTAGTTTTTCATGCATGATTTATCCTCCATCCACCAGCTCAAAACGCCCGTTTTCCAGATCAACATGGCTGCTGAAAGTGAATGCCAATGGGCGGGAAGAACCCCGCAAATGCCCCCGGATTTCAAAGCAGAGAATATTGTGAGCATCCAGTTCCTGATTACCCTGTATACCCGTGATAGTTAATTCCTGCGGCATAATGCGCGGTTCAAAATAAATAATGGCTTCACGTATCGTGTGTTCAATACTTTCCCAGCTCACCTGAGAAACAAACTTTCCTGCCAGTGCCCGGATACCGAAATTCAAAGTACTGGTACTAACATGCGGCCATGATGAGAGATCGGCTCCAGAGGAATAATGGTCGCAGTTAAATAATGCCTGCAAATTATGCAGTACCGACAGACGATACTGCCGAGCGCAGCTGCCATACGATGCCTCTTCCCGGCCATTGTTGTTTTCTGTCAGACGTTCAAGCAACATAGGAAAGGTTTGATAACCGGTATATATCGCCGAAGCTCTGCGTTCTCCGGTGTTTTTCTCTGATATTCTGCTCATCGTTCAGCCTATATGAATCTGTTCAGAGTCCACTTTTGTCACCGCCTGCGAGGTAATAATGGTATTACGTGCATGCAAACGAACATAATCACGAGCCTGACAATCCAGTTGTCCAACACGCACATGTTCTGTCTGTTCGACCTTACGCAATACACGCTGACTGATTTGCACCACGGTTTTCCATAATGCTTCCACGCGCCGGCCAAGCAAACAGGCCACATTGACCCACGCCGTCAACTCATCACCGCTGTAACGCATATGGGTGATATGACAATCACTCTGTTGCGCTGTGATCTGTACAGATTGACTATCAATACTGATCTGTTCAGCGCTATGGAGCATCAGCTCTCCTTGCGGAGCAATATGTAAATCTCCCGGAACACTGAGCGTCACCGGCTGCTGTTCATCAGCGCGGCTTAACACCGCCAGCACCCATAGCCGCTGGCTATCGTCACCACAAATCAGTACCTCATCACCGATTTGTGGTATGAGCAAACAACTTATGGCAACACTGCATTGCCAGCCACGCTGCTGATACTCCACGATCACATCCCCTGTTGGCAATGTATTGACGATCTGCCCCGCAGCCTGTTGAGGAAGATTAATCTCTAATGGGAACGATTTTTGTATTGCGTTCATAAGCTAACCTCATAATTAATAGCGCTAACTGCGCGCACTCCACGTCTCTGCCGCAAACAGTGCGTCATCTCGTTCCAAAATGCCCTGACGATCGGAAAATTGGCTGCCCTGCTGGCAAGCCCGGTGCATCAACGTGCGCTTAAAACGCGCCTGACGCAGATCAGCATTACTGATATCCGCCCAACTGAAATCGGCATAGCTCAAATCGCAGGCGGCAAGAGAACAGCCATCCGCTTGCGCATAACGCCACTGGCTTTGTACTAACGTGCTATGGGAGAAATCAGCCTGATGCAGACGGGCAGCAATAAACTGTCCATGATTGATTTTTGCCTGCCGGCACTGTGCTTCACGTAAATCACTTTCAATAAATAACGCGCCTTCTGCCTGTACCTCGTCCAAACAGGCACCGCGCAATGATGCGCCTTTAAAACAGCTTTGCGTCAGTATCGCCTGCCGGAAATCGGCGTGGTCCAGCTGGTTATCGGTAAACTGGCAAGCCAAAAAGGTCAGCCCCTGAAACTGACCTTCGCGCAGATCGCAATGTGCAAACACCACCCGTTCAAAATAACTGCCTGTAAAGGTGATCTTGCGCAGATCCATGCCGAATAGAGTCAAACTCTGGCAACGGCAGTTATGCATAACACCATTGTGAATATCACTGTCACACAGTATGACTTTATCAAGAGTACTATCGATAAAACGCACCCGATTAAGCCGGGAAGCAATAAAATAGGTACAGCCAAGAACGGCGTTTTGCAAAGAGAGCTGTTCCAACTGGCAATTATTAAATACGCAGTTATCCAGATGAACGAGATCAAAACAGGCTTGTGACAAGGTACATTGCTGAAACGAACACCCTTTCAGCGTCATTCCCTGAAAAGAGGCATATGATAACTGGCATTGCTGAAACACAGTTTCATCAAGCCGACAACAACTGAGATCAACGCTGTCAAAGACAACATTGACAAACACCATACCGGCAAGATCCCGTCCTGCCAGCAAATCACTCGTCAGGCATGTATCTTGAATAATTTCCCCTTGCGCAATCAGCGCACTCAACTGTTCCGACGTTAAAGTTTTCATATTAATTTCCCGCTGGCACAAGGCAAGGTTTTGCACTGATCAAACAGAGCACCTTGTAACTGAGTATTCACATCAACACTGGATTGAGAAATATCGGCACGAAACAGATTGGCACGACGCAAATCCGCTCCGGCTAAATGAGACTTTTGCAGTAATGCCCCCATCAGATTGGCGTCTTGCAAATGACTATTGGTCAGCCGGGTACGAATGAACAGAGAATGACTGCCATTGACGGCACGCATTTGGGCAAAACTGAGATCCGCTTCGCTAAAATCACAGTTTTGCAATATGGCCTCTGAAAAATCAGCCGCTTCAAGAACGATGAGTCGGAAGTTACAACTGGTCAGCCGCGCATGCTGGAACAGACCAGCACGAATATGAGTCTTACCGGTAAACACACAACTTTCTAAATGTGCATGCTGGTACTGGGCATGATCCAGTACGCTGTCCAGAAAAGTACAACTCTCCATCACGGCATGGTTGAAACGTACCGCAGTAAAACCGCCATTGATGACGGTCATGCGTGTCAAATGCGCATAACTGAAATCCAACTCTTCCGGCACCAGATCCATAAACAGGCAGTTTTCCAGTCGTGCCTGAGAGAAGTGACAATGATGCAGCGTACACTGCCGCAACAAAATATCACTCAGAGCAGCCTGGGAAAAATCACACATGACCAGTTCGGTCTGCTCCAGCGACACACCACCAAGGCATGCTCCGGTAAAATAACTGTTGTGACACCGTGCTCCAATCAGGGAAGCATTATCCAGACAAGCGGCCTTTAACGAAGTATTGTTCAATGAAGCATAAGCCAACATAGCTTCACTCAGATCGGCTTCATCCAGACAACAATTATCCAGATTGGCATTTTCTAACAGAGTACGCTGTAAATTGGCCTGACGAAGATCCAAACCAGAAAGATCCGCACCCGTCAGATCCATGCCACTCAGATCCCGTTTTGTTGCCATGCAAGTGATCACATGACGACGTAACACTTCCGCCTGTTCACCTTGTAACCTGGCTGCCGGCGAGCGCGTATCCGCTGATAGTCGATACATCTGATGTAAACTGCGGTGCGTGCGTTTCAACGCCTCTGGTGTCTGGGACTCCGGCGTTTTTTGTGACTGCTTGTACAACAGATCCAGCATACGGTAGTAACTTGCCGGGCCAGCCGGGGGAGTACTGGCACGTTCAGCCGCCACATACGCAGTATTTTTTTGCTGAACCCGCTGCTGTATACGCTCTGCCTGCCGTTCCAGGCTGGCAACCAGATTGGGTAATTGATCGGCAGTCAGCGCTTTTCCCTCTTTCTGCGGCAACCCGGCAAGCAGTTGATTGATATCCTGCTCTTGCCCCTGACTTCTCGCCTGATGCTGTCGGCGCAAATAGGTTTCACGCCTTGTCATGGTCTCCGCCAACGCACTGGGCGTAACCTGTACGTCATTATCTATCCAGGGCGCAATCAGGCTTTCATCCATCAGATCCTGCTCCCGCAGAGTAAAAAGAGCGCCCTTCTCTTTTTCTGCCCGTTGCGCCATCACCTGCTGATAATGGGTAATCGGACGCTCTGTCTGTGCCAACTCCATCGCCACCAGCATTTGATGTACATCCACAGCATCATCTTCATTAATCGGACAAGCACCGTGCCAGATGAGCACCATCCGTTCCAAATGAGGCATAAACCATACCGTGGTGGCACGTAAATGGATCTCCTCAAGGCGCATTTCTTCACCGCGCTGGCGGGTAATAAAACAGCGTGCTTGCCAGCACGGTAACGTTCCCTGTTGTACCGCCTGAGTTGGATGCATATTCCAAATACGCCAGATGGCACCCGATGGTAAAGCAGGTTTCCCATCCCACCATTGATCCTGCCCGGCCATATTGAAGAGATGCCAGTCGGTATCACGGGCAAAACCGGGGAATTCATGTGCCAGCCACTGCTTATCGTATTTTTTCCCCATTAAACGACTACGTTGCGGCCAGCTAAAATCCAATGGTGCGAAACTGGCGGGCTGAACACGCTGATGCACTGAATGCAGAAGCTGATCGGGATGTTCAACGTTAGGTAATGGATGCCACAATATCCCGTCACGGGCAATAGGTTCATCTCCCTTACCTAATGGATTTTCCGCAATACGGCTACCGCCGAACGCATTTTTCCAATCAAGGTGCATCTTCTCGAACGGTTGGGGCGATGAAGGATGCCCGTTCTGCCAGTAGCGATCACCAAACACCAGCAAACTTTTTTCTTTATCAGCAACCTGAATTCTCGCCATGCAAGCCTCTTTTTGCTGCTGATGATTGGTCCAGGCGTAACCGGTAGCAAAGAATTCTGCACAGGGTTTAGGAATCGAGAGATCCAGCACCCCACCGGTACTTTGTAACTCCTGCGCAACCAATTGCCACAACTCCGGTTCCGGCCTGATTTGTGGTGAATCACTCATATCCATCAGCGCCATCACAGCCACCCCCAGATAGTTTTGCTGCTGCCAGCGCCACGGGCGGTGCAAGACACCCAACCGCAGAGGTTTCATGATTTTCATCATCGGTTCTCCTGTCTTGGTACGTCAGATAAAAATACTTAAACCGCTGAGACTCAGATTCAGTGCCACGGCATTGATATTTATCTGGCCCATACTGAGGCTAAGAGTACTGGTTGACATATGCAGCGTGGTATTACCGATGTTCAGCATGTTATTCGACATCACCACGCCTTCATTTTTCATGGCAATGGAAGAGTTGGTATAGTTGAGCATATTGACACTTTCTGTCGTGCCACAGACGGTCAAGGTATTGCCGGCATGGGTTTCTATGTGGCCCTCAATTTTATGCACCATATCTTTGGTTTCGATGCACACCTCACCACCACAGTTAAGATGAGCATCGGCATCGGCCTGAATTTTCAGGTTATCTTTAACATGCTCTTGCCAACTACCCTCAATACTCCGTGTTACCGCTCCCTTAATTTCTACTTTTTGATCCTTATCCACGCGCTGCTGATCAACGCCATTGATCTCAACACTGACCCCCTTCTTGTAAACCACTGAGGTCGGGATCTTCTGCTGTTGCTGCTGTTCCGATGCTTTCTGATCCGCTACTTCCTCAGACGTCAATCCTTGCAATGTCGTCAACTTCTTTTGCGCCTGATTATCGGCATCGCTGCTTTCTTTGTTGAGATACAGGCTGTCGCCATAGATTATTTGCTTACCGGCATCAAACAAAATATTGCCCCGCGCATGATGGCTGATGTTTTCTCCGGCATGTTGGCTGATACTCTGGCTGGCCTGCGTCTCTGATTTACCGTGGATACGTTCATACCTGCCACCGGCAATAAAATCTGCACGCCCACCGGCAGCGATAATGGCAGTTTTTCCCAACCGGAAAGTTTGCATATCCGGCATCATTTTCAAGGTATTACACACACCATGATGTTTGAGATGAGTTTCGCCTTTTATCTCCTGAGCTAAGACACCATCGACCGTGATATTTTTATCGTGCTCAACGGAGATATTCATGTCGCGCTCAGCGTGCATGGTGAATGATTCACGTCCCGGCGCATCTTCGAGAAACAGAAAACTGGCATTTTCTACCCCGCCTTTCTTGCTACGGCTCATAAACCCCATCCGAGTCGCGTCATCAGGTAGCTGCCAAGGCGGCATACACTCCTCGTTATAAACCCGTCCGGTCACTAACGGGCGGTCCGGATCACCGTTAATAAAATCAACCACCACCTCTTCACCGATCCGGGGGATCTGCAAGCTGCCATATTTCCAACCGGCCCAACTGCTGGAAACACGCACCCAGCAGGAACTTCGATCATCCGGCTGACCATATCTATCCCAGCGGAATTTCAATTTGACGCGACCATACTTATCGGTCCAGATGCTTTCTCCCGCCGGACCAGCAACTTCCGCCGTTTGGGGGCCACAGGTTTTCGGCCAGGGCGTTATTCGCTGCGGACGCCAGACAATATCAGCCGGTATCGCGTGGAATGCAGCCCGGAACGGCCCTTTGTCCTGAGGAGTCCTATTCAATTCGTCATACAGAGTGCAGTCATACAACTCATATTCCGCATGAGTCACCAAAAAAGACGGTGTATCAGGTGGACAAGGGTTATTTTGCAAGGTAAAAGTGCATCCCGGAGCCAATCCACATGCCGTCGTATTGCCGTACATCTGTTGCTGCTGCGCTTCAAACGCTTGTTGGCGGATTTGCGCATAAAACTGACCGTGCTGATTGTCGATATAACGTCCCGGCCATTCGAAAACATCCGCCTTATTAACCGCAAACGAGGCTGGATTGCTGCACACTTCCAATAAATGCGCCCGTGGTTTGCGAAAATCGTAATCATCTAGCGTATAAACCCGCGGCGTAATTTCCTGTGCTGTACTCCAGCACATAATACCTTCCTGATGATCAACAACGCCGGGCTGTGCAGCTAAATAGGGAATATGAGCATAGTCATCGTTAAATGGCCGATGTGCATTTGGAGAATCCGCCAGAATTAACGTATGCTCCTTTTCATGATGACTGAAATAATAGTAGATGCCTTCGTGTTCCATTAATCGACTGATAAAATCAAAAGCACTCTCCTGATATTGGACACAATACTCCCATTGACGATAATGGCTGCTGAGACGGTTTTCTATATTGATATGATATTCTGCCAGTAGAACGGCAATAATATCCGGCACACTCTGTCCCTGCCAAATACGACAATCACGGTTTTGGGTCAAATACCATAAGGAAGGATGCAAAGTGAAAATATATAATTTATCGTTTTCTTCCTGTAAATGATGTCCAATATAGTCAATACGTGTAATATCACCATGCAGGAAGCGGGAACCACCCTGTGCCAGCGGGATCTCCAGAGCCATACTCTTACCCAATAATGACTTCATATCGAGATCATTACGTGTACAGAGAAACTCTACTTTAAACTGATACAGCTGCGACAATGATTCACTGCCAGTTAATTTTCTGAAATACAATCTGTCGCCATCAGAAGTATTAAGCGGTATATGCGCAATAACGCGGACATCTGTACGATAATCGGATGTATGACTCGCCATAATCTTCTCCCATAAAACAGGCCCGTATCACTGTCACGGAGCGACACCAGCGCTGACATTCTCAGACGATTATAAGCTTTACCCATCCAGGCAGAACATCAGGTAATAACATGAATATTACGGTTATATCCCGGTTATTTATTGCTTTCTTATGTATTAACCCGGCAGGAAAATACATCGACTAAGCTGCATACTTGATAAACCTCGAATTGAAATAACTGATGACGCGTTTTGGTTGGCGTTGTAACTTGCGCATACAAGAACGAGTTCGTTTTTTGATCTCTTCGACACTACGCATTGCTGGCCTGCTGTGTATCATCCCTTTGACATCACAGTTCAGATATTCATCTGGATTCAGTTCCGGTGAATAAGCCGGAAGATAAAACACCTCCAGAC